>CAZMPE010000062.1:0-10047 GCA_964567955.1 uncultured Phycisphaeraceae bacterium
ATTCGGGCGATGATACCTGAATGAGCGCACAAACGAGTATCATCGGTGCAGATTTCCTCCGCGAGCCGCATCCCGGGACGTCGGCCGGGGGAGGCTGAGCGCCGTCGGCGGACGCACGGGGCGGTTTTGCACCGGGGTCGTCGGCCAGGGCCCGGACGGACTCGGTGGCACACCCGCTGTCGGATGCGGGAGGGTGCGGGCTGGAGTGGATCGATGTGCCGGGTGAACGAAAGGGTATCTAACGCGTGAGGTGCCTATGCCTCGTCGGCCCTCCGGGCCGGAGGGTTTGAGAGGCCTGACCGTGGGCGCAAAGCCGCCCACGGCAACGGTCGTGCGCCCTCCGGGCGGGGTCAAGGAGGTGTCGCGAGTTTGTCATGGAGCGGGTGGTGAACCACGGGCATCGCTCAAAGCCGCGAAGCCCGTGGCACAACGCCGCGAAGCCCGTGGCACGTTGGTGACTCACTGCGGCGTCATCGGGTCGCTTGTTCAGCAGAGTTCTTCGAGGATCGGCACGATCTTGCGTCCGGAGGGTGTCGCCGCGTAGGCGCTGACCGGGGGGCGGGAGTCGAGCACGTGCCGGGCGACCACCGCCGCGCCGCTCAGGTCGCGGAGCGCGATGGAGAGGGCCCGGTCGGTGATGCCGGTGAGGAGTCTCGGGATCTCGCTGAATCGTGTCGGCCCCTCGCCGACCGCGTGCAGCACGGGCATCGACCATTTGCGCCGGGCGACGGCCCGGGCTCCGAGATCGCCGAGGGCGCCCTCCAGCCGCAGGCAGACGGGGGCGAGCTTTTCGCCCCGGCGTGTCAGGATGTACTCCGGCCGCATGGGGTGCCCGTAGCCGGGGTTGCGCCGGATCCAGTCGAGGTCGATCAGCGTGTCCAGGGCCTCGCGCATCGCGCCCGGGCTCGACTCGAGTTTGTGGACGAGCGTGACGAACTTCGCCCCCTCGGTGCGGGCCAGTTCGGCCAGCACGGGGCAGGCCCACCGGCGGTGGAAGAGGGCTATGAGCTGTTCGATACGTTCCATCTCGCGTTCCCCGCCCGGCACCGGCCCGCCGATCGCCGCGCCGGCCAGCAGGGCGAGGAGCGTGCGTCGGGTGATGGGCCGGGCCATGGGCTCCCTTTCGCGGTTCCTTTTTGCAAAGGGCCTCTTGACACAGAAAGTATAGCAGATATATTCCGTGAATGCAACCGGCGCGGGCCGGAACAAAGGGAGGTTTTTCCATGGCGTCACCACTGAACTACGACGGCGGGCTGACGATCGCGTTCGACGTGAGGGATCTGAAGCGGTCCATCGCGTGGTACCAGGACGTGCTGGGGTTCAACCTGCTGTACCAGGTCGACGAGATCGGCTGGTGCGAGCTGGCCACCGAGGTCGCGGGCGGCAAGGTCAACGTCGGTCTGTCGCAGGTGGAGAAGCCGAAGCCGGGCGGGCCGACGCCGACGTTCGGCGTGAAGGACATCGAGGCGGCGCGCGCGGCGTGCGAGAAGAAGGGCGTCAAGTTCGACGGCCCGACCCGCGAGTACCCCGGGATGGTGAAGCTCGCGACGTTCTTCGATCCCGACGGGCACTCGCTGATGTTTTTCCAGTCGTTGGCGCAGCACTAGGGAGGCGGCACATGTTTCGGATCGGCATTCTGGCGGCGTGCGCGGCGGCGTTCATCGCGGCGGCGGCGACCGGGCCGGCGCGGCCCGGATCGTCGGCGGAACGGGGCGCGGGGATCGCTGACGCGGCGTTCCTCGCGGGCGCCTGGAAGGGCGTCATGGGCGAGGAACGCGTCGAGGAGCACTGGTCCGCGCCGGACGGCGGCAACATCATCGGCATGTTCCGCTGGATGAAGGCCGACGGCACGGCGCGGGTCCTTGAGATGCTGACGATCAGCGAGGAGGAGGGCGCCGTCGTGCTCCGCCTGCGCCACTTTGACACGAAGCTCACGCCGTGGGCGAGCGAGGCGACGCCGCCGACGCTGCGGCTCGCCGAGGCGTCGGAGGGCCGGGCGGTGTTCCGTGGCGAGGGGCAGCCGATCTCCGCGGTGACGTACCACGGCCCGACGCCGGACGAGCTGCGCATCCTCGTGGAGTTTCCCGGCGACCGGCCGGCGCTGGACTTCCGCCTGTCCCGCGCGGCCGCCGGCGCGAAGTAGGGCTCTACGGCTGGAGTTCGGCCGTGATCTTACCGAACGGCCCGGACACGATGGTCTTCAGGACGACGCCGCGATCATCGGTCCACGTTTCGGACGTCATCGCGGCCCCGGGCGTGTCCAGCACGAGCTTGTAGAGGCGTGCGCGGACGACGGCGCCGTCCGGGCGTTGCAGCTGGGTGTCGGCGGCGCGCGTGATCGTCAGGCCCGCCTTGAACGGCCGCCAATCGGGGAACCCGAACGAGGCGGTCTGCATTTCGCGGCGCTCGCCGACCTTGAGGGCGAGCTTGTTGATGACAAAGAAATCTCCGGCGACGCCGGGCGGCCCGAAGACCCCGTCCTTGTCCAGCGGCAGTTCGGCGGCTCCGATCGTCTTGCCGCCCTGAGTCGCCTCGGCGGTGACGACGCCGCCGTCCATCCGGTACTCGGCCAGGATCGGCGAGTTCGTGAGCTCCCGGTAGCTGGCGGTGAGCAGCGAGAAATCCGGCGCGGTGTGCCAGGTGACGACGGACGGGCCCTGCGGGCCGCCCTTGGGGTCGCTGTGGGCCCGCATCGACCAGCCATCCGCCGATTTCGTGATGAGCACTTGCTCGCTGCCGGCGTCGAACTGGCCGAACTTCAGGGCGTACCGGCCCTCGAGCACCGGCGTCCCGGGGAGCGCGAGCTCGACTTCGGTCTTCACCGGCGTTGCCGCGGCGACGGTCTTTCGCACGCCGTCGAGCATCGCGTCGAGGGCCGTGCGGTCGTGGTGCGTGCCGCGGATCCACACGCCCTCGATCGTCGTGGTGTTGGCGATGTCCGCCAGCGGGTCGGCGTTGAGGAGGACGAACGACGCGGTCTTGCGGGGCTCGATCGAGCCGAATCGATCGGAGACGCCGATGAACTGCGCGGGCCGGACGGTCGCGGCGTACAGGGCCTCGGCGGGCGAGAGCCCGGCCTCGACGAGCAGCTTGAGCTCATCGTGCACCGAGAAGCCGGCGTAGACGTACGGATTGGCGAGGTCGGTGCCGACCATCAGGGGAACGCGGGCGCGGTGCATGTCGCCGACCATGGACTGCATGTACGCGCGTGTTCCCTGGGCGAAGGTTGCGAATCCCTTGTACTGCTGCCCGCCCCAGAAGCCGCGCAGACCGGACGACACGTACACGAGCCGCGGGTCCTCGTCGGCCTTGCCGCCCGCGATGCTGCCGATGCCCTGCATGACCACGAGCGTGGGGCATTGGACCATGCCGGAGGCCGCCAGCGTCCGCAGTTCACGGTCCAGGTTCTCGCGGTTGACCTCGGGGTACAGGAACCAGAACCGGCCGGACGGCCAGGTGCCGCGCGAGCGGTCCTCGCCCGCGTTCTTCCCCGGCACGAGATCGCCGATGATCTTCTCGACGGCCATCAGGTGCTCGTTGCCGGCCTGGCCGGCGGCGATGGCGTCGGCGACGGTGCACGAGTTGGGGATGTGCCCGACCGCCTTGAGATCCAGCGCGCGCGCCTCGGCGACGGCGGCCATGTACACGTCTTTCTTGAGGCGGCTGTAGACCTTGATCTGGTTGACGCCGGCGGCGTGGAGCTTCCGGACGGCGGCGCGGGCCTGTTCCGGCGTGTCGCAGGGCTCGGAGAAGGGCCAGACCGGCGGGTCGCCGTCCACGATCGCGCCGGTGCAGACCATCTCGGGCCCGAGCATCGAGCCGCTGTTCAGGGCGTCGCGGACGCCGATGATCATCTGGGTCGCGTTGCCCATGTCGCGCACGAAGACGACCCCGTTGGCGATGAAGAGGGGCCCGAACGAGCCGGGATCGATGTAGTGGACGTGGGCGTCAAAGAGGCCGGGCATCAGGTAGCGCCCCGTGCCGTCGACGATGGTGGCCTCCCTGGCCGGCTTGAAGCTCGACGCGGGCACGACCGAGGCGATCGTCGCGCCCTCCACGAGCACGGTCTGCCCCGGGACGATCGCTCCCGCGCGGACATCGACGACCGAGACATTGGTGATGGCCGTGAGCTGGCCGAACGCGGCCGACGCGGCGCCCGCGATGACGGCAAGGACGAGCCGTAGAGCCGTGGTCATGTCGTACCTCCCGGTCTGAAGCCTGGACAACCTCGAAAGCGAGTGTACCACGATCGGGGCAAATCCCGGTTTCAGGCGGCCACCCCGATCCGCCCGGCGAGCCAGGCCGCGAAAGCCGCGGCGTCCTTCCGCTCCGACCGCTTGAGGATGGTGAACTTCTCGCGGTCGCGCGTGACCAGGCGCACCTCCCAGACGCTCGGATCGTCCGAAGGCGTGGCGGCGACCTCCGCGACCTCGACCTTCTGAACGGTCGCGAACGGCACCTCGCGCCTCTCCGTCTCCGGTTCCGGCGGGAGCACGAGTGTGCGCCGGACGTCGTCGAGCACGAGGTCGTACCGGCCGCCGGTGAGCGCGCCCATTCCCCTGGCGTAGGTCACCACCGCGAGGAGGATGACGAGCACAATGGCCGTGAGCGCCGCCGCGGGCGGCCCGTTGAACCCGAACCCGAAGGCGACGATGAGTGCGGCGGGGATGCTGAAGATGAAGACCGCGGCGACAGCGCCGTAGAAGGGCGACCACGCGCATTCGAGCCGGGCGACCGTCACGCCGCCCGACTCCCAGATCCGCACGTTGCCGTTCGGGCGCGGGCGCGACGGTCCGATGCCGCCGAACCACCCCGCCGCGGCGACCCATCCGCCGATCATCACCGTGTTGAACGGGACCATGAACAGGATCATGAAGGCGTCGAGGCCCTGGATGCCCGGGGCGAGCACGGCGTCGGTCGGGTCGCGCGGGTTGACGTACGCGGTGGCGCGCGACCCGAGGGGGAACCGCGCGACGACGCGCGTGGAGTCACGTTTCATGTTCGTGGGGACGCTCAGGTACCGCCACTGGTCGCTCTCGTGCGTCTGCCCCGCGTGGGTGTAGCGGTACCGGATCACCGGCTTGTACGATGCGCCCTTCTTGCCGCTGCCCGTCTGCTCGATCCGGCTTTCGAGGATGTCGGCGGCGACGGTCGGGAAGCCGGAGGCCTGCACCTGGCGGACGATCGCCGACCCGAAATGCCGGTCGAGCGCGATGGTCGCCGTGCTCCAGCCGATGAGGAAGACGACGAAGATGACGCGTCCCATGCGGAGGATCCCGTCAGCGGGCGGCCGTACAACGGCGCGCTGGAGCACGCGGGGGGCGCCGGATTATGCCAGAGCGTGCGGCGGGCTGCGCGCCGCGACTACGGCTTGCCCTTGGGCTTCTTGTTGAAGAGGTCGCCGATCCCTTCGAGGACCTTCTCGCCCTCCTTGGCCGCCTCTTCGATCGCCTTGCCGGCTTCCTTGACCACGGGCTCGAAGTCCTTGCCGATGTTCTTCGCGGCCTCGCCGACCTTGCCCACGACCTCGACGCCGACTTCCTTCAAGCCGTCGAGTTCCTTGAGGCGGCCGGTCAGGTCCCTGGCGAGATCGGCGGGGAACAGGTCGCCGCCCTCCGAGACCGCCGCGGCGAGCACCGCCTCCACGATGATGCCCGTGAGTTCGCCGATGGTGACGCCGGTGCCGGCGACGCCCGTCCCGGTCTTGCCGACATTCTTGAGCCGGATCTCCTTGATGGGGACGGTGACGGAGGTGGTCTTGATGCCCGCGGCGACGCCGATCACATCGGCGTGGACGGTCACGTCGGTGATCGTCAGCTCGCGGATGACGAGGCGGGTTTCGTCGCCCTTGGCGGGCGGCTTGTTCGGGTCCTTCGACCCGAGCTTGCCGAGGTTGTCGATGATGACCTGGTAGTTGGACTTCCCGCCCTCGGTCTCGAGATGAACATCGAGGTTGTCGAGGGTCAGTGTCGGGACGTCGATGACGTCCTTGTTGATCGAGGCGAGGGAGACCGCGACGCCGCCGTCGCCCAGGGCCATGAAGTGCGGGGCGGGGAAACCCTGCGGGTTGGCGACCTTGAGCGAGGCGAGCGAAACCGACCCGGAGAAGACGCCGACGCGGGCCGAGGTGAGGGATGTCTTGACGCCCAGGGCGTAAGTCGCGCCGACCTCGATGCCCTTGCGGGCGATCGAGTTGATGAAGGTGAGCGCGACGACGAGCGTAACGATGACGAGCGCGACGACCCCGCCGAGCCCGAGGGCGATCTTCCTTCCGATCTTCATGCGGCTTCCTCCCGTCCATCGCCAAGGGGCGACGAAGGCATGCTAGGAGGCGGGCGCGCTCGATCCACGCCCCATTCAAAGTTCATGCCGTGTTCGGGGATCGCGGGCCCCGCTCAGCGCCCGGTCCGTGCGGAGGCGCGCGCCGCCAACTCGGATCTGAGCCGTGCGCGCGGGGCCGCGTGTGGACGTTCGCTGCTACGCCGCGAGATCGATGTCGTCGCTCGGGTCCTCGCCCTCGCCGAACCCGTTCCACTCTTCCTTGGGCAGGTGCCGGTGGTGGATGTGGATGACGCGTGCCAGCTGCTTGCCGAACAAGTCGGCGATCGTGCGCGCCGTCGGGAGCAGCGACTCGGGGAACGGGTTGGACCGGTTGCGGAAGAGGATCACGACGGCCAGGCACTCGTTGTCGTGCCGGCAGGCGAACGTGACGGCGCCCGAGTCGCCCAGCCAGTGGGCGTCGTCGCCGAGGAAGGCCGTGAGCTGCGCGCCGGTGGTCAGACGCAGGATGTTCTTCTCGTGCTCCATCCGCGGAGCGACGACGCCGGCCAGGTGCTCGAGCAGGACGTCCGCCGCGTCCTTCGGGCAGTCGTAGTTCACGTACGCGCCGAGCGAGAAGTCGTTGCTGTTGGAGGGCAGGAAGACCGCCGCGTTCGTCGGGCCCGTCTTGGAGAGGACGAACTCCAGCGCGGTCCGGAGCAGGCTCTCGATGTCGAGCTCCTGCCGGATCAAGCTGTTGAACTCGCTGGCGACGCTCATCCGGCTTACTTGATCGGACAGTTCGTGGTACGCCTCAACCAGGTCATTGCACAAGGTGCCTACTTGGCGCGTGACCTCCCGGCGGGCGTGGTTGAGCGAACGGCAGACTTTGCGGAGGCGCTTGATCCGGACGTCACGTTCGCGGACCTGTCTGGAGCGATCCAGGGCCGATCGGGCCCGAATCAGCAGTTCATGCGCCGGTGTCCGCAGATTTATCAGGTCGCGGACCCCGTTCCGCATGGCCTCGATCGCCTGTTCAAGGGTGGGATCGTCGGCCAGCATGATCACCGCCATGCCCCCGTCCCCGCTGGCCATCTCGCGGGCCAGGTCGGCCCCGGAGCCGTCCGTCAGCAGCGACCCGACCAGGGCCAGGTCGTACGAACCGGCACGCAACGCCGCCCGGGCGTCCGCCGCCGTTTCCGTCTGCACACACTGGCAGGGCCAATCGGTCAGGCCGCGGATAACCGCGTCGCGACCGGGCGAGCTCGAGAGCGCGACCAGAACTCGTGGCGGCTCGGGCGGCCGTTCGCCATCGGGTACGGAATCGGAGCCGGGCTCCGGCAACGAACGGCTGCGACGTCCCATCGTCCCCTCGCTCTCAACCCCGAACGCCCGACGGTCCCCCCGTTCAGGCGGTCGTGCTCCTCTACGCCGCGGCGGCCCGCGGTGCGCCCGGCAGCACGAGGGTGGCGGTCGTTCCCGCTCCCGGCGTGCTCCGCAGCGTCAACTCCCCGTCGTGCAGGTCCACCAGCCTTCGCGCCCGCGAGAGGCCCAGACCGGTCTGCCGGCCCGCGGGCTTGTCGCTGAAGAACGGATCGAACGCGTGCTGGAGTGCCTTGGCCGACATCCCCGTCCCTTTGTCCTCGACCGCGATCTGGATTCGGCCATCCGGGAGCGGCGCATCAACCCGAACCTCAACCATTGTGCCGCTCGAAGCCTCAAGGCCGTTCGTAACCGCTTCGCACAGCGCCGACGCGATCAGTTCTCGGTCGATGCACGCTTCCGGGGCCGGTTCGGGCATGACTACGCGGACCTGCCCGCGGATCCCCGTCCGCTCCTCCGAACGCGAAACCGCGGCGCGCACCACCTCGTCCAGCCGCACCGCCTTCAGGACAGGCCGGGGCGGATCCGACAGCAGCCGCAGGCTCGTGATCAGGTCGCTCAGGTGCTGGGCCGCGCCCGCGATCGAGGCCGCCGCGGCCTTCGCCGGCCCGTCCGTCAGCGTGTGGGACAGCAGCTGGCTGCGGCCGCTGATGACGGTGAGCGGGTTGTTCATCTCGTGGGCGGCGCCCGCGGCCATCTCGCCGAGGCGGACGAGCGACTGCGCCTCGGCGAGCGAGGTCTGCGCCTCGGCGAGCAGGCGGTTGGACCCCGCGAGCTGCTCGCCGAGCCGGCGCGCGCCCTCGTGCTGCGTCGCCGCGGTCACGGCCGACGCCCACGCGCCGGTCAGCGCCGACAGCGTCGCGTGATCGATGGTGATGTCGCGGTCGTGCAGCAGGACGCACGCGGGCCCGAACCCGGAGCCCGCCGTCAACGCCAGGAACTGCACGCGCCGGATATCCGCCGAGTCGCCGAGGTAGTCGGTCAGCCACGGCAGCAGCGAGAGCGTCGAGACGCTGACGCGCCCCGGCTCGATCAGCGCCGCGAGGGAACGGCCGCGCGGGCCGAGCCCGGCCGGCGGCTCCACCACCTGCGTCCGCAGGGCGAGCCCGTCGGACGAGAACTGGCAGAGCTGCCACGACTCGTCGGGGTCGGTCTGCAGCGCGCACGCGTAGAACCCGGCGCCGAAGAGATCCGCGGCGGAGCGGACGACGTCGGCGAACGTGTCGACGACGCCGCGCCCGGGGCGCCACGAGGCGTGGAACGCGCTGATCGCCGCGAGGACGCGGGTCTGCCGGTGTCCGGAATGGGCCCGGGCCTGCACCAGCGAGTTGAGGCGGCCGAGCCGGCGGTTGGCCGCCATCAGCGACTGGAGCATCACCTCCGGCGTCGTCGTGTTGTCCAGACCGATCGTCCGGCAGCGTGCCACGACCGCGGCGTGCAGGTCGGGGATGACGCTCTCGACGGCGACGGGGTCGAGGCGGTGCTCGCGCGCGAGCGCCGCGATCGGCGGGGGCGCGGCGAAGTCACCCGACCACCCCAGGTGCAGCCCGCGGCAGAGCGCCGAGGCCACGGTGACGACGCCGATCAGGGGCCGGTGGGGGAGATCGGGGAGCCCGGACGCCGGCTGGCCGTTGAGCCACATGACGTCCTGCAGCGAGTGGGGGAGGCCCCAGTGCTCGGCGAGCCGTTTGCCCGCCACGTGGTGGTCGAGCCCGATGATCTCGCGCTCCACCGCGCCGGCGGAGCATTGGCGGCGCTCGGCCAAGCCGAGCACGCGCCGATAGGCCCGCGGCAGGACGAGATCGAGGACCAGCTTGCCCAGATCGTGCAGGAGCCCCGCGACGAAGGCCTCGTCGGGTCGGACGTCCAGCCGTCGGTGGCGCGAGGCGATCAGTTCGCTCGCGGCGCCGACCGCGATGCAGTGGCGCCAGAACCCGACGCGATCGAACTCGTACTCGGCGCCGTCGGAGACCGGCGGCTCGTCGGCGCCGGGCGCGCCCGGGCCGCGCTGGAACATCTCATAGACCGCGATGCTCAGGACCGCCGACTGCACCGCCTCGAGGCCGAGCAGGACGACCGCGCGCTGGACGGTCGTGATCGGATCGACGGTGATCCGGTCGGCCCGCCGGCAGAGCCCGAGCACCTTGGCCGTGAGCGCCGGGTCGGACTCGATCAGCGAGACGATCTCATCGAGATCGGCGTCGGCGGGGCTGGTGACGTCGAGCAGGCGCGCCGCGATCGGCGACAGCGTGGGCAGCGCGTCCACCTGCTGCAGGACCAGTTCGACCTGGCGGGCACGCGCGGGGTCGTTCGGGGGGTGGGGGGCGGGGGCCGGTCGCAGCGGGCCTCCCGTCACTCCGCGTGAAGGCCGTTCCCGCTCGGGGCGTCTACCATGCCGAGCAGCTC
>CAZMPE010000063.1:0-7825 GCA_964567955.1 uncultured Phycisphaeraceae bacterium
GCCGCAGAGGAAGTCGATGAGGAAGGTGTCCATGCCCGGAACATACGCGTGAGGGTCACGGACGCAAGGTGAAATCGGGCGATGATACCTGAATGAGCGCACAAACGAGTATCATCGGTGCAGATTTCTTCGGTTTCCGGGGTCGTCGACAACGAGGTCCGGCTGGGACGGTGTGGCGCACCCTTGGGTGATTGAGTGATCGCGGCGAGCTGCTCGGCGCCGGGCCGACCAGGTTGGCGGGTGATGGGCGCCGATTGCTACTGTTGTGT
Source organism: uncultured Phycisphaeraceae bacterium (assembly GCA_964567955.1). GTDB lineage: Bacteria > Planctomycetota > Phycisphaerae > Phycisphaerales > UBA1924 > CAZMPE01. The sequence continues at coordinate 270 of CAZMPE010000063.1, forward strand.
CATGACAGCACCGACGCGAGTCGACCTGCACCTGCGATGCCGCGTCAAGCTCGGCCGGCGGGGCGAGTTTCTTGCGTTCCTGCGTGAGGCGATTCCGTTTTATGAGTCGCCCGGCGGGATCGAGGTGCGGCTTCTGCAGGACATGCACGACGACCACCGGTTCATTGAACTGGTGCTCTATGAGGATGAAGCCGCGTACTCCCTTGACCAGGAGCGGGTGAAGGGTGACCCGACCATGAAGGCGTACCTGGGCCGATGGCGCGATCTGCTGGCCGAGCCCCCGGTTGTTGAGGTGTATCGGCTGATGAAGCCGTAGGTCGGCGGACCCCTCAACTGTCGTCGCCACTTCGTGGTGAGAGATGCCGACGTCCTCTTCCCCAGGGGGAGAGGAAAGGGGGACTCGGATATGTGGCGCGCCCGATGGTGTGTCGCACCAGTCGGCCCCGAGCGGCCGCCTGGTGGCACCCTCAGAGGCGCACCAATCGGCCCAAAGCGGTCGCCTGGCGGCACCCTCGCGGCGTGACGGCGTGATCGAGTTGATTACGGCAACCGCTTCATCAGCGCGGGTTCGAGGGGCGTCAGGATGTTGCCCGTGTTCCGGCTGTCGTGACGGAACGTGTACCAGCCGGGGCCGCGGCCGTCGAAGCCGGTGAGGCAGATGGCGCGGCCGTGCGGGTTCTCCATGGCGCCGCCGACGACGAAGAAGGCGTCGAGGCGGCCGTCGCCGTTGAGGTCGGCGATGGTCACGGCGTGGCTGTTGTAGCGGATCGGCTGGTCGTGGATGGTCGCGGAGTCGAACTCGTACAGCGGAGCGCCGTCGCGGGCGCGGATGACACGGAAGCGGCCCCGCCCGTTGACGAAGGCGAGGTCCTGCGCGCCGTCGCCGACGAGGTCCGCGACCGCGACGCCGCGGGAGACGCCGTACCACTGGCCCGGCTCATCGGCGGGGACGCTGTAGAGGATGGTTCCGTCGGCGCGCAGGACGGTGATCTTGTCGCTGGCGACGATGACTTCCGGGCGGCCGTCGGCGTCGACGTCGGCGATGACGGTCGGGCCCATGATGTACCGCTCACCGGGCGAGGCGGTCCAGAGTTCGCTGCCGTCGCGGGCGCGGACGGCGTAGACCTTGCCGTCGTACGAGCCGATGGTCAGGTCGGGCGCACCGTCGCCGTCGAGGTCGCCGACGCTCGGCCCGTGGTAGATGTGCCCGCCCGTCTGCACGTGCCAGAGTTCCGAGCCATCGGCGCCGCTGACCGCGTGCACGCGGTGGTCGCCGCGGAAGTTCGCGCCGATGTAGTCCGGCACGCCGTCGCTGTTGAGGTCCATCACGATGGGGCAGGACTGGACGGCGCCGGGGGCGATGGGGAGCGTGCGGACGAGCGTGCCGTCGGCGCCGATGACGTGGTACTTGCCCTTGAAGGTGCCGACGACGATCGAGGTCTTGCCGGCGATGTCGCCGATCCATGGGGGCGTGTCGATGCACTCGCCGTGCCCGGCCTCGTACGTCCACTTGATCGCGCCGGTCGCGGCGTCGAAGGCGAGCACGAGGGATGTGTTGGAGACGGGGACGACGAGTTCGAGGTTGCCGTCGCCGTCGAGGTCGGTGAAGCGGAGGGAGGCGTCGAGGCACTCGCCCGTGGTGGATTCGCCGCCGCCCTGGTGCTTCCAGAGTTCCGACCCGTCATGGCCGCGCAGGACGTGGACGGCGGAGTCGCCGAAATAGGTGGCGAAGGCGATCTCGGGCCTGCCGTCGCCGTCGACATCGGCGACCGCATCGCCGCCGAAGGAGTTGGATCGGAGGGGGACGGACCAGAGGACGTCGGGAATCCGGGCGGCGGGCGGGGCTGCCGGGGGCGGCTGGGGCACGGGCTGGGCGAGCAACGCCGCGAGGAGGATGAGCATGGTCGGCTCCGGAAAGGGCGTGGCGCCGGGCACGGATCCGAGCCGCCCCCGGGGTTCATGGCCGGCGCGGGGGGCGGCCGAAGATACTATGATCCCGGATCAGGCGAAAGGAACCCCGATGCGCACATCCAACCCCGTCATGCAGACCTTTCTCAAGCCCCAGACGTGGGCGGACCTCGAAGAGGCCAAGCCTCGCCACATGACGATGAACGGCACGATCACGGCGACGCTGATCCTGATCTGCCTGTGCGCGGCGGCGGCGGTGGCGACGTACTCGTTTCTCGGGACGAACCTGGGGATGCTCTACCCGGTGATGATCGGAAGTTGCCTGGGGGCGTTCGTGGGCGGGTTCATCATCTTCAGCGCGCCGAAGACGGCGCCGTTTCTCGCCCCGGTCTTTGCGCTGGTCGAGGGGGCGTTGGCGGGGGCGATCTCGCTGGTGGTGGCGGAGCTGTGGCTGAAGGACCTCAAGCCGGGCCTCGTCGGCGAGACGATCATCCTGCAGGCGGTGCTGCTGACATTCGGGATCCTGTTCGCGCTGCTGCTGGGATATCGAGCGGGGCTGGTGCGGCTGGGCTCGACCGCGCAGAAGTGCGTGATCGTCGCGACGGCGGGCGTCATGGTGTACTACCTCGTGGGCCTGGTGATCTCGCTCTTCGTGCCGACGTACACGAGCCTGGGCTGGAACACCGGGTGGCTGGGGATCGGCTTCAGCCTGTTCGTGGTTGTGCTGGCGTCGCTGAACCTGGTGCTGGACTTCCAGTTCATCGAGGCGGGCGTGACGAACAAGGCTCCCAAGCACATGGAGTGGTACGGCGGCTTTGCGCTGCTGGTGACGCTCGTGTGGCTGTACATCGAGACGCTGCGCCTGCTGGCGAAGCTGGCGGCGAGCCGGGATTAGGCGTTTCGCGGAACAACGGAGTTGAAGCAGGCGCGTGCAGCTTGGCGCGCCCGCAGCGAATGAGGAGACGGGGCGGCTGCAGGCGGCATGCAGGCGCCCGCGGGCCCATCGTGGTGGGTGCGCCCTCCACTTGGTATGCTCCGGCCCTCCATGGAAGGAGAAGACCCATGTTGCTGAGTCAGTTCTGCTTTACTCGCGCCTCGGCACGGCTGCTGGCCTGCGTGTTCGTCGTCGGTTCAGCGCCTCTCGCCCGGTCCCAGACGGTTCCTCCGAACTACGGCTTCGACTTCGTCACCATCGGCGCGCCGGGCAACACTCCCTATGTGGGGCCGGCGACGTACGGCCAGTTGGTTGTGGGCCGCGGGCGCGTGGACTACCTGTACCGCATCTCGGCGACGGAGGTTTCGACGATCCAATGGATGACCTTCCTCAACACCTTCGCGGGGACAGGGACACCCCCGCCGCACTTCGATCCGTACGCCTGGGCTCACTGGGGCGCCCAGCCCGATCCGGCGTACACCGGCCCGGGCGTCCAGTACCGCCTTCGAAACGTGCCCGACGCCGAGCGCCTTCCGGTTTCGGGCATCAGCTACCACATGGGGATGCTCTTTTGCAACTGGCTGCACAATGGCAAGCAACTCGATCCTTCCTCACTCATTTCAGGCGCGTACGACACTACGCTGGTCCCGCTCAATCCGCCGCCTCCCGGACCGAACCAACTGCTGTTTCCGACACATCTCCCTGGGGCGAAGTACTGGGTGCCCACCCTGGATGAATGGGTGAAGGCCGCAAACTACGATCCAAACCGCTACGGCCCCGGCCGAGAGGGCTGGTGGTCCTACCGCAACAGTTCCGACCAGCCGGGCATCTCCGGGCCACCCGGGATCGGAACGACGTCAGCCGGATGGGAGGACCCGTTGGTGAGTTTCGGCGAATGGGATATCCCGCTGGGCGCGTATCCAGACTCTCGTTCACCGTGGGGGCTCTTGGATACGAGCGGGGGGACCGACGAATGGACGGAGGAGATTTCGAACCCATCGCTTCCGCACCAGACAGAGCGGTATCTCTTCCGACCTGGGGCCGGCAACTTCGGCCCACTCCAATTCGTCGAGTGGATCGGGGCAGCCTACAGCGGGGTCGCCTTTGCCCGTGAGGGGGGGCTGCGAATCGCATCCGCCGTACCTGGGCCCACTGCGAGTCTTGTCCTCGTCTTAGCGGGCGCTCTTTGCGGGGCGCGCCACCGAGACGATCACCGTGCGATGGGGAGAAGATGATGACGTATCACATGCTTCGACCGCTGTCGCTTCTTGCCGTTTGGCCTTCGCTGGCGTTCGCGCAGGGAACGAACACGGGAACGCTGACCATCGGCGGCCAGTTCGCCATCGTGCCGCCCTGCACCGGCGGCGTCATTCCGAACACGAACTTCACCGTCACCTCGGGGACTGCGCAGACCGTGTTCTACAACGCAGCGACATGCGCGCAGAAGCTCTACATCACATGCAGCCCGTCGAACTTGAACATGCCTCGGATCGTGATCAGCGGAGGGCCGGGGAACTTTCCACTCGAAATCTCACTCGGGTTCGGCATAAATCAAAGCGGCGGAGATCCAACACCCGTCGGTCACAACTGGGGCGGGCTCGATGCCATGGGGACCGGCGGGATCTCGCAGTTCTATGGAGGAATCGGCGGCAACCTCGTTGGGAATGTTGCCGCGAAGGAGATCTTCAGATTTGACGCAGACGGACAGATCAACGCTGGCGTTTCCGCGAACAACGCCGGCAACTCCGGCGTTTTTTTGTTGTTCACGGTGGTTCTTTCGGTGCTGGGGCCTTTGTAAACCTGCAGAGTGGACCCATCATCCGCATACAGGCCGAAAGTGGTGACCTACGCGGTCCAATCACGGCAAACTCTGGCAGTATCGTCAACGTGCTTGCGCCTGCCGGGTCGATCTTCAGTCCCATCACTGCGTCGAACGGCGCGATCTCGACGGCTGTTGACGCCGCATTCGACATCGGAACCGCGACTTCCCCGGTCCTGATCCGCGCCCGCAACGGGATCACGACCATCGAGGCCCAGCGCATCTGGGCCAACATCACCGCGAACGACTTCGGTGGGTCCGGCAACATCACCGCACTGCGCGCCACAGCGGGTAACTTAACGGGCTCTCTGACCGCCAACAATCTGCCGACCGGCACGGCGAACGACGGGATCAGCGTAGTTGGTCTGCTGCTCGCTCCGGTCACCCTTCGAGGCAATCTGGCCGGCACGGTCACGCTGGGAACAGCCGTCACGCCCGGGTTGGGGAGTCAGATCATCGCAAACGCAAGCAACGGCTCGGGGACTTGGACTGGAGCGGTGCGTGTCAACGGCGCAGGATCCGCCCCGATTGTGGGTCCGTACTACAGCCAGACTTCCGGTGCGGTGGGCGGCGGGGCGGTCGGGCTGGCCCCGTTCCAGGCCCATGGCGATGACTGCTCCCCGCCGCACGGCAGCAACATCCCCAGCGGCGGGATCCCGAACAACGAGGTCATCCTCCGCCATTACGGCCCCGTCATCTGGGACACGGGCATGCCCGTCACGGTCGAATATGCGTGGGCCCAATACCCCAACCTTCCCGCGAGTTGGACGGACATCACCCGCGACTTCACCGTCGGCGCCTATGACCCCGCCAATCCCCGACAGGTCCGCGTGATTCCGACGACATCGCTCGACTTTGACGGGCCTCTCGCCTACCGCATCAAGCCCGTCGGCACAGGGAACAACCGCCTCTATTGCCAGAGCGTGAGCAACTCGCCCTCGGTCGGCGACTATGCCTACATCATCTGGGTGGTTCCCGGATCCGGGACGAGTGCCACGAGCCTTCAGATGTTGAACAGGAAGTGGCAGACGTCGGCGTCGTGCATGACGTAGCTCTTGCCTTCCATGCGCATCTTGCCGGCTTCCTTGATCGCCTTCTCGCTCTTGTACGTCTCGAGGTCCTGCACCGAGTGGATCTCGACGCGGATAAAGCCGCGCTCAAAGTCGGTGTGGATCGCCCCCGCCGCCTGCGGGGCGGTGGCGCCGCGGGGGATAGTCCAGGCCCGGACCTCCTTCTCGCCCGCCGTATAGAAGGATTGCAGGCCGAGTGAGGTGTACGTCGCGCGGGCCAGCTTGCCCAGGCCCGGCTCGTTGATACCCAGCGAGGCGAGCATCTCGGAGCGATCGGGCTCCTGCAGTTCGGCCAGTTCGGCCTCTATGCGGGCGCAGATGGCGACGAACCCGCAGCCGCGCTTCTCGGCGTACTCGCGCACCCGCGCGGCGTGGGCGCCGGTCCCTTCGAGGTCGTCCTCGTCCACGTTGGCGACGAAGAGGACGGGCTTGGACGAGACCATCGCCAGGCCGCGCGCGGCCTTGATCTCTTCCGGGTCGTCGAGCTTGAGGTCGCGCGCGGGCCGGCCCTCGGAGAGGATCGGCATGGCCTTCTTGAGGACGCTCAGGCGTGCCGCGGCTTCCGGCGTCTTCTGGCGAGCGGCCTTCTCGGCGCGCGGGAGGGAGTTCTCGACCTGCTGGAGATCGGCGAGGATGAGTTCGATGTCGATGGTTTCGATGTCGCGGATCGGGTCGATGGAGCCCTCGACGTGGGCGATCTCCTGGCCGCCGGGGGACTTGGTGAAGCAGCGGACGACGTGCAGCACGGCGTCCACCTCGCGGATGTGGGAGAGGAAGGCGTTGCCGCGGCCTTCGCCGTGGGACGAGCCGCGGACGAGGCCGGGGATATCGACGACCTTGAGCTGTGCGTGGGTGATTTTTTTGGTGGGGATGTAGCGGGCGATGGTGTCGAGGCGGGGGTCGGGGATGGCGGCCATTCCGACGTTGGGCTTGAGGCCGCCGGTGTCCTCGGGGACGACGCCGGTGAGGGCGCGGAAGAGCGTGGTCTTTCCGATGTAGGGCAGGCCAACGATTCCGGCTTCCATGGCGCGACGTCTCCGGGTCGAACGGGTGGAGTGGGGGCCAATGGTAGGGGCTTACGGCGCGAAGGCGGCCTGGACGATCTCGTCCGGCTTGGCGAGCGCGGGGTTCGCGGCCATGGCGTCGCGGACCATGCGTTCGGCGTCGGTGCGTGTCTCGCCGAGGGCGACGAGCGCGCCGACGGCGGCGCTGGCGGGATCGGAGGCGCGCGCGGGCGCACGCGCGGCCGTGTCGAGGCCGGCGACCTCCGCGGCGGTGAGGAAGGGTTGCACTTTGTCCTTGAGCTCGAGGATGACCTTCTCGGCGGTTTTCTTGCCGATCTCGGGGAGCTGCGTGAGCCAGGGGGCGTTGCCGCCGGCGATGGCGCGGGCGATCTGGGCCGGCTCCTGCGCGAGGGCGCGCAGGGCTTTCTTATTGCCCATGCCGTCGACCGTGGTGAGCAGTTCGAAGAAGCGACGCTCGGCGGCGGTGGCGAAGCCGATGAGTCGAGGCACGAACGCGCCGCCGGGGCCCTGGCCCTCGAGATACTCGATCGTGTGGAGCGTGATGGGGCGGCCGGCGTGGTCGCGCAGACGCTCGGCGAAGAAGAGGGGGACGAGGACCTGGTAGCTCAGGCCCGAACCATCGAGCCGCACCGTGGCGTCGAGGCCGTCGATCGATTCAAGCGTGCCTTGGATGCGGCTGATCATGCGGAGAACAGACGATACGCCAAACGGTCAGACCTTGCGGTCCAGAAGGCGGTAGCCGACGGCCTCGGAGACGTGCGCGGCGGAGAGAACGGGGGCGCCCTCGAGGTCGGCGATGG
>CAZMPE010000063.1:7835-8333 GCA_964567955.1 uncultured Phycisphaeraceae bacterium
CCGCCCACGCCGAAGAAGCCGGGGATGGTCGCGAGGCCCAGCTCGGTCATCGCCTGGCCTAGCAGGGAACGGGCGGAGTCCTCCATCGGCGCGAAGCGGTCGAGCTGCTTGCCGCTGAGCCGTCCGTTGGCGATGCCGACGTCCTGACGCTCCGACTGGCGGGCGCGGGCGGAGAGGACCTGGGCGCGCATCTGCTCGGTCGAGGAGCCGGTGGGGGCGGCGGAGAGGGCGCGGAAGGGGACGGCGGGGGCCTCGACGTGGATGTCGATGCGGTCGAGGAGGGGGCCGGAGATGCGCGACTGGTACCGCTCGGCGCAGTTCTGGCCGCGGTTGCAGGCAAAGCCAGGCTCGCCGGCGTGTCCGCAGCGGCAGGGGTTCATGGCCGCCACGAGCTGGAACCGGGCGGGATAGGCGATGCGGTGATTGGCCCGGGCGATGACGATCTCGCCGGCCTCGAGCGGCTGGCGCAGGGAGTCGAGGACGGCGGGATTGAACTCC
>CAZMPE010000063.1:8343-9894 GCA_964567955.1 uncultured Phycisphaeraceae bacterium
CTCGCCCGCGGGCATGTCGCCCTTGGGCGTGGGGTTCATCGCGGCGACGAGCATGAAGTTGGCCGGGAAGCGGACGGCGGAGTGCGAGCGGGCGACCGTGACGACGTGGTCCTCCATCGGCTGTCGGAGCGTCTCGAGGACGTTGCGGGGGAACTCGGCGAGCTCGTCAAGGAAGAGGACGCCGCGGTGGGCGAGGGAGATCTCGCCGGGCTTGGGGACGATGCCGCCGCCGACGACCGCCGCGGCGGAGGCGGTGTGGTGGGGGGTGCGGACTGGTCGGGTGGTGATGAGCCCCTGGCCGGGCGGGAGCTGGCCGGCGGCGGAGTAGACGCGGGTGATCTCGATGGCCTCGTCGGCGAGCAGCGGCGGCAGGACGCCTGGGAGGGCCTTGGCCATCATGGTCTTGCCGGTGCCGGCGGGGCCGAGCATTAAGAGGTTGTGCAGGCCCGCGGCCGCGACGACGATCGCGCGCTTGACGGCCTCCTGGCCACGGATCTCGGCGAAGTCGATGGGGGCGACGGCGGTGCGGAGGAGTGTGGCGATGTCGGGGGGCGGTGTGGGGCTGGCTTCGATCTCGTGGCGCAGGATGCCGACGACCTCGGCGAGGGTGCGGACGCCGAAGACGTCGACTCCCGGGACGACGGCGGCTTCGTCGGCGTTCTCGGCGGGGAGGATGACGCCGGCGCAGCCCGAGGCCTTGGCGAGCGCGGCCATCGCGATCGCGCCCTTGATGGGACGGAGTCGGCCGTCGAGGGCGAGTTCACCGGCGACGAGGAAGCGGCCGAGGTCGACCTCGGTTGTCGCGGCGCCGTTACGCTTGGCGGCCGCGGCGATGACGCCCTGCGTGACGAGGAGCCCGACGGCGATGGGCAGGTCGTAGAGCGGGCCTTCTTTGCGGACATCGGCGGGTGCAAGGTTGATGAGGACGCGCCCGGACGGGAACGAGTAGCCGGAGTTGATGAGAGCGGAGCGGACGCGCTCGAGTGCTTCCTTCACCGCGGCGTCGGGGAGGCCGACGATGAGCGACTTGTTGTCGAACTCGAGGATGTCGAGATCGACTTCGACCTCGCACGCGAGGGCGTCGATGCCGTTGAGCAGGTAGGATTGGATTCGGGCGAGCACGCCGACAGGATACCGAACATCGGCGGGTTCGGCTTGGCAAGTGGCGATCCATGGGTCTGCGGGGGCGCGAGCATGACGAGGCCGAATACGCATGCCGAGGGCCTGAAAGGGCGGTCGATCGTGGCCGGGATCGAGTCCAAAGGGCCATCCCAGCCCGGGTCGGGGGCTTCGTTCAGGGCGGTCGATCCGAGCACCGGCGGGGAGTTGGAGCCCGCGTTCGTCCCCGCGACGGACGCTGAGGTGGATGAGGCCGCCACGGCCGCGGAGAAGGCATTTGAGTTGACGACGGAGCGATCGGGGGCGGACCGGGCGTGGCTGCTGGAGTCGATCGCGTCGAACGTCGCGGCGCTTGGCGACGTGCTGCTGGAGCGTGCATCGGCGGAGACCGGGCTGGCGGCGGCGTGGCTGGCGTCGGAGCGCGATCGGACC
>CAZMPE010000064.1:0-9848 GCA_964567955.1 uncultured Phycisphaeraceae bacterium
CGACGCGGTGAACGCGGCGCACCTGCGCGGCGTAATCCATCGCGACCTGAAGCCCGCGAACATCCGGATCGACACGTCGGGCGAGCCGATCATCGTGGACTTCGGGCTCGCGAAGATCGCGGTTCCGGACGTGACCGAGGAGACGCACCCGCAGTTGATGACGATGACCGGGCAGTTCATCGGGTCGCTGCCGTGGGCGAGCCCGGAGCAGGCGGAGGGGACGCCGGGGAGCATCGACGTCCGGACCGACGTCTATTCGCTGGGCGTCGTCCTGTACCAGATGCTGACGGGGCGATTCCCGTACGAGGTCGTCGGGCACATGCGGGATGTGCTGGACAACATCCTGCGTGCCGAGCCGGCGCGCCCCAGCACGATCCGTCGGCAGATCAACGACGAGGTCGAGACGATTGTCCTGAAGTGCCTGAGCAAGCCGCGCGAGCGCCGGTACCAGTCCGCCGGCGAGATCGCGCGGGACGTCAAGCACTACCTGGCGGGCGAGCCGATCGAGGCGAAGCGCGACAGCGGGTGGTACGTGATCACGAAGACGCTCTCGCGGTACAAGACCGTCGCGGGGGCCGCGGGGGCGTTCCTGGTGCTGATCGTGGTCTTCGCGATCGCGATGTCGATGATGTACGCGACGGCCCGCGACGAGCAGCGCAAGGCCGAATCGGCGCGCAACGAGGAGGCGGCGCAGCGCGCCCGGGCGGAGGGCGCGGAGCGGGAGGCGCTGCTCGCCCGCGACGCCGAGCGGGCGCAGCGCGAGCGCGCCGAAGCGAACTTCGCCTCGGTCCTGGGCATGGCGCGGCTGCAGATGTTCGACCTGCACGACCTGATCGCCGACCTGCGGGGCTCGACGGCGGCGCGCGAGCTGATCCTGAAGGAGACCCTCGCGTACCTCGAGAAGCTGCGGGCCCAGGGCGGGAGCGATCCGGCCTTCCTCCGCCAGCTCGCGGGCGCGCTCGACCGCGTCGGCGACATCCAGGGCGGCCTGTACCTGCGGAAGCTCGGCGAGACGCCCGGCGCGGCGGCGAGCTTCGCCGAGGCGCGCCGCATCCGCGAGGGGTTGCTGGCCGACTCGCCGCAGGACCCGCGCGCCAACGCGGACATGGGGATCAGCCTCGCCAAGACCGCGGGGATCATCCAGCTGTCCGGCGAGTACGCCGCGGCGGCGGAGGAGTTCGGGCGCGCGGTCGGGGCCTTTGACCGGGCCCTGGCGCTGGCCGGCAGCACGGGTGACGCGGATCTGCTGCGGGAGGCGCGCGAGGCTCGCGCGGGCGCCGTGCAGGCGATCGGCGACATCCACCTGACGATGGCGCAGGACGCGAGCGAACCCGACGAGGTGGCGAAGCAGGCGGCCGCCGCGCGCGAGCGTTACGACGAGGGGGCCTCGTTCTGGCTCCGTCGGCTGGAGGAGAGCCCCGGCGACAGCGCGGCGGCACGCGCCCTGAGCGTCGCGCTGGACCGGCGCGTGATGGCCCTGACGCTGATGGGCACGCAGGCGCGGGCCCGGGGCGATCGCCGGCTCAACGAGGGGAAGACCGACGAGGCACGGGCCGAGCTCGACGCGGCGCTGCGCCACTTCGCCGGTGCGCGGGACGAATCCGACGGCGTGATCGCCCGGTTCGAGGAGCTGAGCACCGCGAGCGCGGCGAGCGGGCGGCTGCGCCGGGACCTGTACATCGCTCTGCACTCGCGCGGGATCATCGAGTCCGAGAGCGCGCGGGCCCTGGAATCGCTGGCGCGCTGCGACGGGGCGGAGGACCCCAGGGCCGCCGGGCGCGAGGTCCGGCTGGCCTCTCTCGGTTTCTACTCGCGGGCGCTGGCGATCACCGAGGCGCTCGCGGCGGCGGACGAGGCGAGCACCGAGGCGCAGCGCGACATCGCCGCGTGCCTGAACAAGGTCGGCAACGAGCAGCGCGACCTGGGCGACCTGGAGAGCGCGGCGGCGGCGTTCGCTCGCTCCGCCGAGATCCGGCGGGTGCTGGTCGAATCCGACCCGATGCAGCGCCACGTGCGGGACCTGGCGGTCGGGCTCTTCAAGATGGGCGAGATCACCAAGCTGCTGGGCGACCGCAGCGGCGAGTCCGGCGACAGGGTCCGCCAGCGCGAGCGGTACAACGCGGCCCTGGAGTGGCTCAACCGGAGCCTGGCCGAGTACACGCGCCTGCGCGACGACGGCGTGCTGTCCGCGCGTTCGGGCGTCTTCGCCGAGATCAACCGGTGGATCGAGGCCACGAACAAGGGCCTGGAAACGATGGGCGAGGGGCGGTAGCCATGTCCGAGAACCACCGGCCCGGCGGGAACATCGTTGACCCCCCGCCGGGATGCAGTAAACTGCCCCGGTGATGGAGGTTGCGCGGCGGGGGCGGCCCCGCCCGGGAGAGACGACATGATCCGCGCCCGCTTCTCTGGCGTGCTGGTGCTGGCCGGCTTGTTCGTCGCGCTGGCGGCGGGGGCGGCCCGCGCGCAGTTCACGGCCAACTGGCTCAACCCGGTGAGCGGGAACTGGAACGATCCGCTCCAGTGGTCCACGAACCCCGACTTCCCCAACAACAACGGGCCGAACACGTACAACGTCTTCCTCGCGGCGACGGGAGCGGCGCACACCGTCACGCTCAACCAGGCGATCACGATCTCGAACTTCACGATGTCGTCGGCCGACGTGACGCTCGACCTGACGAACAACGCGCTGAGCGTGCTCGGTGATTACACGCAGTCGGCGGGCGTGCTGTTCGGGCTCGGAGGGACGGGGTCCGTGCATGTCGGAGGGGTCGCGCACCTGCAGGGGGCGACGTTCATCGGCGTCTCGGACTTCCGCGCCAAGGGCGGCCTGGACTTCTCGGGCACGGGCGACAACGAGATCTGCGACACGAACATCTTCCATGACGGCGGCGGCGGCGGGTGGGACGACACTGGCGACATCATCATGGACCAGGGCTCGCTGCTCGAGATCGGGGCGGCGGCGACATTCGACATCCGCAACGGCCAGTCGCTGCTGTGGACGAACGTCGGGGCCCAGCCCACCGTGAGCGTGCTGGGGACGATGACCAAGTCGGCGGGCGCGACGACCACGCTGACCGGCGTCGCGTTCGACAACACGGGGACGCTGGATGTGAGCGCCGGGGTGTTCTCGACCGACGGGGTGGTGCTCCCGACCGGCACGCTGAGCACGGGGACCTGGAAGGTGCGCGGCGGGGCGAACCTCGACCTCGTCGGGACGACGATCCTGACCAACGAGACGACCGTCGAGCTGTCGGACGCGGGGTCGGCGTTCGCGGCGCTCGACTCGCTGCAGACCAACGGCGTCGCCGGCGTGCTGACCTTCGACACCGGGCGGGACTTCACCAGCACCGGGGCGTTCGTCAACGACGGGGCGCTGACCGCGCGCGGGACGGGGACGAACTTCGCCTCGGCCGGCACCTTGCTCAACACCGGGACGCTGAACGTCGAGACCGGCGCCACGGCCACGAGCGGCGGTGACCTGACGCAGAACGGAACGGTCGTCATCGACACCGGCTCGGTGCTCGATGTGGCCCCCGGTTCGGCGCTGACCAACCTCGCCGCGGGGACGCTCTCCGGCGGCACGTACGACATCAAGGGGACGCTGCTCGTCGACAACGGGGATGTCGCGACCGTCGGGGCGGACGTCACGATCGACGGGGCGTCGGCGAACATCATCAACCGCACCACCGGGCTGTCGGGGATCGACTCGGTCGTCACCGGCGTCAACGCGTCGGGCAAGCTGACCGTGCGGAATCGTCCCACGTTCACGACGGGCGGCGACTTCCTCGTCGCGGGGGCCGGGCAGCTCGGCGTCGGCGCGGGGACGACCTTTGTCGTCGACGGCGCTCTGCTCAATATCGCGGCGGGCACGTTCACCGATGGCAACTTCGACATCAACGGGACGTTGCAGGCGAACGACGCGGCGATCAGCGTGATCGCGGGGACGCTGAACCTCGACGATCCGGCCGGGGCGATCGTCGATCAGTTCGGTGGCGACGCGCTCGCGGGGCTGGACGAACTGACCGGCGCGGGCAACCTGCGGATCAGCAACGGGCGCGATCTGACGACGGCGGGGGCGCTGTCCAACGCCGGCGGACTGACCGTCGGGCCGCGGACCCCCACGAACGACACGATTCTGACCGTCGGGACGGTGTTCAGTCAATCGGCCGGGTTGACGAACGTGGACGGGGGCCTGCTGATGGTGACGGGCGATCTGAATCAGACCGGCGGCGTCATCCATCTTGGCGGCGGGACGAGCCGTGTCGAGGTGGGCGGGGCGATGAACCTCACCGGCGGCATGCTGACCGGCAACGGGGAGATCAACGGCGCGGTCTTCAACGGCGGATCGATCGGACCGGGAGGGTCGGCGGGGCTGCTGACGATTGTCGGGAACATGCTGCAACAGCCCGGCGGCGCGGTCCAGATCGAACTCGGCGGGATCATCCCCGTCGCGCTGCACGACGTGATCGACATCCAGGGCGATCTCGCGTTCTCGGGCCTCTCCGCCGGCACGTTCATCCTCACGCTGATCGACGGCTTCACGCCGTCGCTCGGTCAGACGTTCGACGTCATCCTCTATGACAACGCGGTCGGAGACTTCCAGCAGTACGTCTACCCCGCGCTCGGCGGCGGGCTGAGCTTCACGCACCAGATGACGCCGAACGCACTGCGGATCAGCGTCGTGCCGGCGCCCGGTGTCGGCGCCGTTCTGTTCGCGGCGGGCCTGTTCGGGTTCCGCCGGCGGCGGTGATCGCCCGATAACGAGCGTCCGAGAACCATCGAGGGACAACCCAGTTTCCCCCATCATTGTGCCCGCGCGCCGAGGGCCCCGTTCTCGTTGCACGCCGTGGCGATCCATCGCTCTGTATTGCATCCTTGAGGTGATCCCGCCCGTATCGATCGGGGCCGGGCGATCCGTCGCAAGTTCAGAGAGAGAGGGAGATTGATGCGTTCCACGAAGATTCGTACCGGTCTCGGTGCTGCCGCTGTTCTGCTCGGCGCCGGGTTCGCTCATGCCGACGTCATCGCCATCACCGGCAACCTGTCGGCCGCGACCAGCCAGACGGGGGCCGACTTCATTGGTTCGATCAACTGGACGGCGACGGGCTCCGGAACCGGGACGCTCGTCGTCTCGCTGACCAATACGACTCCGGCGCCGGTCGGCGGATTCCTCACGGGATTCGTGTTCAACATCAACAGCCTCGACGCGAACGCCGCGGCGAACCTGACGCCCTCCCCCACCGCCAACTTCCTCAATACAGGACCGGAATCGGGTTCCCCCTTCGGTAACTTCATGGCGGGTGCGGCGCTCGGCGGCAACTGGACCGGCGGCGGCAGCCCCAACGGGGGCATCCCGGTCGGCGGGAGCGCGCAGTTCACGTTCGCGGTGACGGCGAGCGATGCCGGCTCGTTGAGCGCTTCGAGCTTCATGAGCGGGCCGAATCAGCACAACTTCGTCGTCCGATTCAAGGGCTTGGCCAACGACGGATCGGACAAGGTCCCCGGCGGCGTGATCCCCACGCCGGGCTCGATGGCGCTCTTCGCGGCCGGGCTCGGGTTCATGGCCCGTCGTCGGAAGCGATAACGCAACGCCCCATCTGAACTCCCTCATGGCCGCCCGGGCTCTCGCCGGGCGGTCTTCGCTTTGCGGCCTGCCGGCAGAGTTGCAAATCAGCCACTTGGTGGCTAATTTACAGCCATGCTGAGACGGAAGATCACGCAGGGGCTCATCGACGCGCTCGCCGACACGCCCGTCGTGCTGGTCCAGGGGGCCAGGCAGACGGGCAAGACCACCCTTGTCCAGTCGGTGGCCGAGGGGCGGCCCGCACGCCGGTACCTCACGCTGGACGACGCCTCCGTGCTGGGCGCGGCCAAGGCGGACCCGGCGGGGTTCCTCGCCGGGCTCGACGGGCCGGTGGTGATCGACGAGGTGCAGCGGGCGCCTGAACTCTTCCCGGTCATGAAGGCGATCGTGGACCGGAACCGGACCCCGGGCCGATTCCTGCTCACCGGTTCGGCCAACGTGCTGCTGCTGCCCAAACTTGCCGAGTCGCTCGCGGGGCGGATGGAGGTCCTCACCCTGTGGCCCTTCTCGCAGGACGAGATCGACGCGAGCGCGGGCGGGTTCATCGACGGCGTGTTCGGAGAGAAGCTCCCCGCGCCGAGGAAGGGCGCGTGCAAGGACCTGGACGCACGGATCGTGCGCGGCGGATTCCCCGAGATCGTGAGCCGCGCGAGCGAGGAGCGCCGGGCCGCCTGGTTCGGCTCGTACCTGACGACGATCCTGCAGCGCGACGTGCGGGATATCGCGAACATCGAGGGGCTGGCCGCGCTGCCCCGGATGCTGGCGCTGCTTGCCTCGCGGACGTCGGGGCTGCTGAACTTCTCCGACCTGTCGCGCGTGCTCTCGGTGCCGCAGACGACGCTGAAGCGGTACTTCGCGCTGGTCGAGGCGACGTTTCTGGTGGTCTCTTTGCCGGCCTGGTCCGCGGACCTCGGTCAGCGGCTGGTCAAGTCCCCCAAGTTGTTCCTGTCGGATACGGGCCTGGGCGCCCACCTGCTCGGGCTCGGGCGCGAACGGCTCTCGCGTGACGGCGCGGCGATGGGCCCGCTGCTCGAGAACCTGATCGTCATGGAGCTGCGCAAACAGGCGGCGTGGAGCCGCGTGCGCGCGCAGATGTTCCACTTCCGGACGCCACCGGGGCGGAAGGTGGATGTACTTCTGGAAGACGCCTCGGGTCGCATCGTCGGTATCGACATCCGCGCCTCGGCGACCGTCGGGCCGGATGACTTCAAAGGGCTTCGGACGCTGGCCGGAGTGATCGGCAAACGGTTTGTTCGTGGGGTGGTGCTGTACACAGGCGGCGAGCAGGTCGGATTCGGCGAGAACCTGGTCGCGATGCCGGTTTCGGGGGTTTGGACGTAGGGAAGAAGGTGTCGAGGTGTCAGGGTTTCGAGGTGTCGAGGGGATGGGGCATAGGGGCGAAGGAGCGCAGGGGCGAAGGAGCGAGCGGTCGTTGAGGATGCGGATGGCGAGGCGGGTGCGCTCGGCGGGGCCGCGGGCGGTCTCGAGCCCGGCGACGAGAGCGTTCAACTCCCGGCGGGCCATCTCGAGCCGGCGGATGTGGGCGATCGTCTCGGCGACCTGTCGGAGCGCGGGTTCCATGCGCGTGTTGTACGCGCGAGCGTTCGCGGCATGGCGTGATTTCGGGCGATGATACCGAAATGAGCGCACAGGGAGCGCACATCGGTGCGGATTGTTGGTGGATTGGGTGTGCGCGAGCGCAGGGCGGTGACCCGCGCGGGCTGGAGCCCGCGGCTCCGAGGGATCTGTGGCGCCAATGAAAAACGGCCCTTGCGGGCCGTCTTTCGTCCACTTCAAGTGGAGGCAAGGGGACTCGAACCCCTGACCTCATCCATGCCATGGATGCGCTCTACCAAAACTGAGCTATGCCCCCGGATTGTCGCTCGCCGCCCACTGGCGGTCGGCAGGGGCAATGGTAGAGGATCGGGGGGGACGGTCAAGACGATCGATCGGCCGATCGGCGGGCCTCCAGCAGCCGGTCCGCCGCCGCCAGCACCCGATCCACCCCGATCCGGTCGATCCGGCAGCGATCGGGGTGGTCGTCGGCGACGTCCGACGGCGGGAGTGTCGGATCGGCGAGGACCAGTTCCTCGCCGCCGGGCGCGGGGATCGTCGTCCAGCGCGGGTCGGTCGGTCCGAAAAGCGACACGACGGGGACGCCGAACGCCGCGGCGTAATGGCGCGGGCCGGTGTCGTTCGTCACCATGATCCGGCAGCGACGGACAACTCCTTTGAGGCTTCCGAGCGTGAGGCCGAGGCCGGGGAGCTGGACGACGGGAGCGCGTGCGTGCGAGGCGACGGCGGAGACGACGTCGGCCTCCGCGGGCGAGCCGTTGACGAGCACGGTCATGGCGTGGCGCTCGTGCAGGTAGTCCGCGATCGCCGCGAAGCGCTCGGGCGGCCAGCGCTTGGCCGGGTCGTTGCCGCCGGGGTTGAGGATCGCGACGGCGCCCTCCGCCCCCACGCCCGCGCGGGCCAGCACATCCGCCGACGCGGCTTCCTGCTCGGGCGTCAGGGCGAGTTCCATGCGGGCGGGGACGGTGCTCTCGCGCCCGGTGAGTGCCGCGGCGGCGCGCAGGTAGTAGCCCACCGCGGGGACGGGGGCCCATCGTCCGTCGTCGCGCTTGGGCGCGCCGAGGCGGTCGGTGAGGAGGAGTGATCGCGCGTCGCGGGCGTAGCCGATGCGGCGCGGGACGCCGGCGATGCGGGCGGTGAGCGCCGATGAGAACGAGTTGGCCAGGATCAGCGCGGTCTCGTAACGGCGCGGGCGGAGCTTCGCGGCGACGAACTTCGGGCCCATCATGCCGGCGCCGCGCTCGACGTGCAGTTCGTCAAAGAAGGGCGTGCCGGCCAGGACTTCGTCGATGCCCGGTCGGACGAGGCCGCCGATGAAGGAGCCCGGCATGGCGTCGCGGATGGATCGCAGCGCGGGCGTGGCCATCACCGCGTCGCCGACCCACGAGGGCATGATGATCAGAACTCGGGACATGACAGGTGCGGCCAAGCCTATCTGCGCCGGGCGGCGCTAGCGCTGCGCGGCGATCAGCTGCGCCGCTTCGGCGAGGCTGGCGAACGGCCCCGCGGGCCCGATGCGGAGGCACCGATCGGCGGACATGCCCGCGGCGATACCGGCCTCGACGTCGCGCGGCGAGTCGCCCACGAGCCAGGACGACTGGAGATCGATGCCCTGCTCCTTCGCCGCGGCGTGGATCATGCCGGGGCGGGGCTTTCGCCACTCGTGGTCGATGCGGTACTTGGGGTCCACCGCGGTCGGGTGGTAGGGGCAGTAATAAACGGCGTCGATGAGCGAGCCCCCGGCCGCATCGGGCAGGAGCGAGCGGATCCGATCGTTGACGGCCTCGACCTGCTCGACGGTGGCGATGCCGCGCGCGATGCACGCCTGGTTGGTGATGATGATCAGCTTGAGCCCCGCCCGCTTGAGCTCGGCGCAGCTCTCGCGCACGCCGGGCAACAGGCTGACGAGAACGGGGTCGAACAGGTCGCCGGGATGGTCCGTCTCCCGGGTCGCCTCGGTCGTGGCGATCAACGTGTCGTCGCGGTCGAGAAAGACGGCGCGGTGCATGCGGGGCTCTCAGGGGGCGGGCGGCGCGAGGAACGCGCCGAGCCCCGCGGCAACGGATCGGGCATTGGTCGCGGCGTCGCGCCCGCGCTGGAACTCGACGGTGATCACCGTCTCGTTGCGGTCGCGCCCGACGTACGAGGCGATCGAGCCGGGGATCATGTCGCGCAGCTCGGGCCGGAAGCGCCAGCGCGGATCGTGCTCGCGGGCGGCGATCGCGAACCGCACCCCCTCCTGCGGCGTCGCCGCGATCATCGCGACAAACGGGCCCCGGTGCGACGACTGGAACACAACGACAACGTCGGGGTTGAACCGCACGAGGTCGCCGTGCACCGCGACGGTTTCGTTCTCGCTCATCGGGGCGGCGCTGTGCGGCGGGTTGGGCACGAAATCCCGCGACGGCCAGTTGCGATCGAGATCGACGCCGCGCGTGTTCACCCGCGTCCGCAGCGCGGTGCCGTCGGGGTTGAGGTCGTGCAGGATGCGGATCGTCGCGTGACGCAGGGCGTCCGATCCGGCCAGGGCCCGGGGCAGTTCCATCGCCGCCGCGGGGCACTCGGGCTCGTCGCCGTGCGTGCTGCCGATGATGTACACCCGCCGCGCCCCATCGCCGATGGTCGTCGCGACGATCGGCTTGCCGCGGACGGATGAGCCGATGCGCTCCCAGACCGGTTCGGGGGC
>CAZMPE010000065.1:0-9838 GCA_964567955.1 uncultured Phycisphaeraceae bacterium
AGGATTCGAACAACATCTCGACGCTTCAGAACAACGGCAACGGGACGTTCGCGGCCTCCGTGCAGATGGCCGTCGGCACGTTCCCGGAGCGGATCGCCGCGGGCGACTTCGACAACGACCAGGCCATGGACCTGGCGGTGACGAACCGCGACAGCGACAACACCACCGTGCTCATCAACATGCTGGTGATGTGCTACCCCGACTGCAACGGCGACACCTTCCTCAACATCGCCGACTTCGGCTGCTTCCAGACTCAGTTCGCGCTCGGCAATGCCTACGCCGACTGCAACGGTGACAGCCTCCTGAACCTGGCCGACTTCGGCTGCTTCCAGACGAAGTTCGCGCTGGGTTGTCCCTGAGTAGGGGGCCGCAAGGCCCTTGCCAACCCTCGGGTCGGCCGCGTCGAGAGACGCGGCCGTTCCCTTTCCACGGGCGTCCGCACGCCCCACATCCGGAGGTCAACATGATCCACACGCGCAACGCAATCCGGGGCGCGCTGGCGCTCGGCGCTTCTGTACTGGCATCGGGCTCCGCCGCGGGGCAGCTCGCGCCGGAGTGGTTCTCGCAGCTCCCCGCGGGCAGCGCACTCTCGGCGGGATTGGCGGGGATGGTCGTGAGCGATGCCGGCGTCGCGTTCATCACCGGCAACACCGGCCCGTCGGGGAACACCGATGCCGTGACGGCCGCGTTCGCGCCGGACGGGACGCTGCTCTGGTCGCACGTCTTCAACGGGGCCGCGAACGGGCACGACCAGGCGCGCGGGATCGCGATGGGGCCCGGCGGCGTGGTGTACGTGTGCGGGAACACGCGGGGCCCCGGCGGGTACGGCAACGTTTTGCTGCTCAAGTACGACGCGGCGACCGGCGCGCTGCTCAACACCGTGCAGTACTCGAGCGCGCCCTTCACGGCGGAGCACGGCGCCTCGGTCGCGACCGACGCGGCCGGGAACGTGTTCGTGGGCGGTGGGACGGTCGGCGACGGGAGCGACTGCCTGACGATCAAGTTCAATCCGGCCGGGCAGGTCCAGTGGACAAAGACGTGGGACGGCCCCGCCTTCGGTCCGTTCTCGCAGGAGTCGGTGCGCATGATCGCGGTGGCGCCCGACGGGAACCCCGTCATCATGACGCCCGGCGTGATGGGCTCGCAGCACGCGGACTACGTGCTGGTCAAGTACGCGTCGGCCGACGGCGCCGTCCTGTGGCAGTCGGTGTGGGGGATGCCGGGCGGAGACGCCCCGCGCGACATGGTCTTCGACGCGGCCGGAGACGTGTACGTCACCGGCGTCGCGTTCGACTTCATCGACCAGTTCGGCACGATCAAGGTGCGCGGCACGGACGGCGGGCTGGTGTGGCAGGCGTACGACGCGATGGGGTTCGATAACGTCGCGAACGCGGTCACGCTGGACGGCGCGGGGGGCGTGTACATCACGGGGTCCTGGGACCCCGACGGGAACAGCAGCAACTTCAACGACAACTTCCGCACCGTCAAGCGGGACGCGGCGACCGGCGCGTTCCTCTGGAGCCACACGTACGGCGACACCTGCGTGGGCTGCTTCGATGTCGGCGCGGATGTCATCGTCGACGGCGGGGGGAATGTCTTCGTGACCGGTCAGACGAGCTCCGCTCCCTACAACGGCGACATGATCCTCTTCCTGCTGGACGACGCCACCGGCGTGGAACTGCAGCGGGGCGCGGTGAGCGCGGCGCCGTCCGAGAGCCTGACCCCGGGCATCCTCCGCCTCGACGGAGCGCAGAACCTGTACGCCGGCGGCCGCCTGTACCACGCCAACACGGGCGCCGTCGGCATGGCCGTGCTGAAGTTCCCGACGCTGGCGCAGGGGTGCTACGCCGACTGCAACGGCGATGCGGCGCTCAACCTCGCCGATTTCGGTTGCTTCCAGACGAAGTTCGCCACGGGCGATCCGTACGCGGACTGCAACGGGGACACGCTGCTGAACCTGGCGGACTTCGGGTGCTTCCAGACGCAGTTTGCGCTGGGGTGCCCGTAGGAGAGTGGCAGAGTGGCAAAGTGACAGAGTGGCAAAGTTGGGCGTGGAAGAAGGAGGCACAAGATGGCGCGCCATGCAATCGTTGCGGGGATCATCGCCTTCGCGATGGGGTTGCCGGCGGCGGAAGCGCAGACAGCGTCGTGGAGGCAGGTCCGCCCGAGCAACACCGGCATCCCGGGGCTGCAGCTGAACCGGGGGCGTTTCGCGCCGGACGGCACGTTCTGGACCTCGGGACGCTGGCCGTTCTGGGGCGAAGGAGGCATCGGCATCTATGACGTGCAGAACGATCTCTGGACGACGCTGAGCAACGTCGACACGCCGATGCCGTCGCAGTGGGTGAACGGGTGGGCCTTTGACGCCGCGGGCGCCGCGTGGATCGCGACCGACGGCGGCCTGGTTCGCAAACACGGGGAGCAGTGGACATTGTGGACGACGGCCAACGCGCCGTTCCTGCACAACAAGATCAAACGTGTCGCCATCGCGCCCAACGGCGACGTGTGGGTGAACAACTCCGGCGTGCAGACATCGGACGCCGCGCTCTTCAGGCTGAGCGGCCAGAGCTGGACCATGTTCAAGGTCGGCCAGCAGATCCCTTTCCCGCTCCCGTGGGCGCAGCTCAACGGGATGTTCTTCGGGAATGACGGGCACCTGTGGGTGACGAACCAGAGCTGGCCGGGCGTGGCGGAGTTCGACGGCCAGGCCTGGACGTACCGCGACCCGGGGTTCGGGGCGCTGGGCGGCGGGCTGTCGGATCCGGCCGGCGATGTCTGGTTCGCGCCGGGGTCCGCCGGCGGGAACAGCTTCTACCGGTTCCGGCGCCAGGCTAACGCGTGGGACGAGTTCGGTTCGTTCAACACGCCCTTCGTCCAGACGTCGGTGACGATGGTGGCGCTCGACCCGCAGGGCCGCGTGCACGCGGGCAACTGGGCCGGGCAGGTGATCCGGTACGAGGGCGGCTCGTGGACCCAGGTCGCGAATGTCGGTGACGCGGTCTACGGGATCGACTTCCGCGCCAACGGGGAACTGTGGGTGACGACGCTGGGCAATGGGACCACGGGAGCGGTGCGCCGGCTGGACGCGCTCGGGAACACGATCCGGATCTACAACACGTGGAACACGGGAATGGTGGATTTCTTCATCGACCGGTTCGATCTCGACGCGCAGGGCAACCTGTGGTTCGCGTGCGGCGAGGGCGGTCTGTCGCGATTCGACGGCGAGCGGTGGCGCAACTGGGGGAACCACAACGCCGGGTCGGAGCCGTATCCCTTCGCGGGCAACGAGCCGATGGGCGGGTTCTACCTGGATGCGTCCGGCACGGGGTGGATGGGCGGCAACGGGATCGCCCGCTGGGACCCCGCCACCGGCCAGTTCACCGGGTTCTGGAACTGGCAGAACAACCCAGGAATGGGCGTGACCTTGTTCACGACGTTCGCCGAGGACGCGGCCGGGAACCTGTTCGCCGCGTCGGAGGGCGGGAGCGTCTTCCGGTTCAACGGCTCGCAATGGGTCGTGCAGCCGCCGACGGCGGGCGGGTACACGTCGAGCTACGCGGGGCTGAAGTCCGACAGCCTCGGTCGGATCTGGACGATGGGGTGGCTCAAGGCGTGGCGTTGGGACGGCGCGGCGTGGAGCGAGGTCGGCCAGACCTGGAACATCTTCGATCGGGGCGGGATCAACTGCTTCGACATCGCGCCCGATGACACGTTGTGGATCGGCACGAACGAGGGGCTGCTGCGGGTGGCGATCTCGGGCGCGACGTCGTTCTTCACAACGGCCAACTCACCGCTGCCGGCGAAGGAAGTGCAGGGGATCGACGTGCGAGCCGACGGGGTGGTCGCACTCTCGTCCCATGAGTTCGGCGCGGTAACGCCGTTCCCGACCGGCGTGGCGGTGATCCAGGGAGACATCGGCGTCCCGGCCAACTGGAAGATCTACCAGTACGGCATTGATCCGATCCCGCACTACCAGTTGGGCTCTGTGATCTGGGATGCGGAAGGAAACCTGTGGATCAGCGCCATCAGCGAGGCCTGCGCCGTGCTGCTGAACACATCGCCGACCTGCTACCCGGACTGCAACGGCGATGCGGCGCTGAACCTGGCGGACTTCGGTTGCTTCCAGACGAAGTTCGCGCTGCAGGACCCGTACGCGGACTGCAACGGCGACGGGCAGTTGAACCTGGCCGACTTCGGCTGCTTCCAGACCAGTTTCGCGGTGGGGTGTCCGTAGGCCGAATCAGGGAAACTCCCCCGCGCGGCGCGGGGTCGCGCGGCACATTGGATGGAGGCGGAACGAACAGGCGAAGGGGATCGGTCATGAGGACGCAATCTGTCGCGATGGTCGCACTCCTGGCGGGGATGTCGGCCGGCGCCGGTGCGCAGGAGTATGAGATTGAGATGATCCCGTCGTTCACGCCCGGGTACGGGCTGGCCGAGTGCTATGTCTGGGACATCAACGACCAGGGCGTCGCGACCGGGACGGCGACGATCCAGATCGGCGGATCAACGGGGTACACCGGTTTCTACTGGGACCCGGTGAACAAGAAGACGCCCGTCGGGCTTTCGTGGCCGCGGGCCGCGAGCAACACGGGGTTCATCGCGGCCGTCGGAGAGGTGTACCACGTCCCGACCGGGACGTCTTCGCCCGTGCCGCTGTTGCCCGGCACGTACGGAGCCGCGCAGCTGTACGGGGTCAATGACGCGGGCGTGGCCGTGGGGTACGTGCAGACGTGCAACTGCTCGAACAGCAACGGGATGCTGCAGATTCCGTATGTCTGGGACGCCCTCGGCGGCGCGCGGACGATCGCGGTGACGGGGGCGAAGGACCTGGTGCGGATCAACAACCACAACCTGGCGGTGGGCAACATCAAGTTCAGCGGGGGTGTGACGGACGGGTTCGTCCACGACCTGAACACGGGGGTGACGACGACCTTCAACGCCCTGCTGCCGCCGCCTTCGCTGGGCACGCCGTGGAGCCGCGCGGCGGACGTGAGCGACTCGGGGCTGGTGGCCGGGTGGGGGCACGCGGAGAGCGCGTACGCGGGGCGCGGATTTGTGTGGTCGGCGGCGGCCGGGTTTACGTTCATTCCGGGCCCGGGGCCGGGCTATCACCCGGACACCCAGCCCGCGGGCGTGAACAGCGAGGGTGTCGTCGCCGGAGCGGCCTTTCTGTCCAACGGTTCCAGCCGCGCCATGGTGTGGGATGCGCAGAACGGCACGCGCGACCTGAACACGCTCACGGCGACGCCACCGGGATTCGTGATGCTCCGGGCGACCGCGATCAATGAGAACGGGTGGATCGTCGGCTTCGGCAATGGCGGCGGGTTCGGGTTCTACGCCTCATTCGTGCTGCGTCCGATCGCAGGCTGCTACGCGGACTGCAACGGCGACGGCACACTCAACCTCGCCGATTTCGGTTGCTTCCAGACCAGGTTCGCGACGGGCGATCCGTCCGCGGACTGCAACGGAGACGCGCTGCTCAATCTCGCCGACTTCGGATGCTTCCAGTCGAAGTTCGCGATCGGGTGCCCGTGATCACGGGCGGATCGGAGAAGGAACGTGAACTGCAGGCGATTCATGTTCGTGGTTCTGATCGCCGCCGGCGCGGCGGAGGCGCAGACCCAGTACGCGTGGCGGTACTACCGCCCGGGCAACACCGGCATCCAGGGAGATTACTGCGACGCGCTCTGGATCGGCCCGGACAACGACCCGTGGATCGGCGGATACGTGCCGGCCTTCGAGGAAGGCGGCCTCGCAAGGTTCGTCCAGTCCGAAAATCGTTGGATCAACGTCTCCAACGTCGACTATCCGGAAATCGGTCACCCCAACAACACAGGCACGACCCGCGTGCGCGATATCACCCCCGACTCGCAGGGCAACCTGTGGATGGGAACGGGGCGCGGCGTGCTGAAGTTCAATCCGGGCATCGGCCCCGACTCACTCAAGCGCTTCGGCACCCACAACTCGCCGTGGCCCGGTGGTTGGGTGACCAATGTCGAGATGGCGCCGGATGGGACCCTATGGGCGAGCGGCTATTCGACGGCCTGGGGCGGCGGCGGGCTCATGCGCTTCAACCCAGCGTCGAGCACCTGGACGTTTCTCGGGGGGAATCGGCCCGAGACTCTCGCCATCCAGCCGAAGCCGGGCGGCGGGTACTACGTCTGGGCCGCCGACGGCCCGGGGACGATCGGGCAGACGCAGCGCTACGACAGCACGACGCAGGCCTGGACCACGTTCCCGAGCACATCCGGCAACCCGCGAAACCTGCCGGGGAACAAGTGCGTCGACCCCGACGGCAACATGTGGATCTACCGCGTGCTGCCCGACAACTTCAACGCGGTGCTGGATTGCCGGCGACCCGATGGCACCTGGATCGGTGTGCCGCCTCCTCCCGGCGGAGGGGCCACCGTCCTGCGCATCACCGGTCCGATGCAGGCGCTGGCGGTTGCGGGTTCTCAGGTCCAACGATTCAACGGCACGAGTTGGACGAGCCTGGGCGACTGGGGGAATGCCTTCTGGACCTACGACCTTGGCATGGACAGCACCGGCGCCGTCTGGGCGTGCGGCATCGGCGGGGCGGCCAGGCGCGATCCCGCCACCGGCCAGTGGCAGCGCTACCGCGTCACCAACACCAGCCAGTTCGAGTTCTTCAACAATGACCTTACGATCGATCCGGAGGGTGGAATCTACGCCTGCGCCAATGCCGGCGCCGGTTTCGGCGGAATGGTCCGCTTCGACGGAACACGCTGGATCGGGTTCAACAACCACCACTACGGCCTTGGGATCAACTGGCCGTTTCCGACCGACAACAGTCACGCGGTCTACGTGCGGCCGTCCAACGGCCGGGTTGCCGTCAACCCGATGTTCAACGGGTCGCACGAGTTCAACGGGACATCATGGTCCGCGCTGTCCGGCGGCTCGGGCAAGGTCATTCAGTACGTCGAAGACTCGACCGGCCGCCTCTGGCAGCTCGGTGAGTACTTCAACCTGTCGCACTGGACCGGCTCCGCGTGGAACAATGTAGGAATCGCCGCGTGGGGGTCGCAGCTCCGCGTCGACCCGGATCGACCGGCGACCGTCTGGGCGCACGCCGGGTACGAGGTCGTTCGCACCGACGGCTCCTATCGCTTCTCGCGCACGATCGACGATTTCCCCGAGCTGACGAGTCAAAGCGACACCATCTGGGGGATGGCGGTCGACCGCGGCGGCGTCGCATGGCTGGGGTGCAGCGTGTTTCTCGGTGCGGGCGGGTCGGGCGGCGGCCTGATCCGGCTCGACGCCGACACCGGCACGTACACGATGATGAAATACGAGAGCGGCTGGCCGTTGCCCGGCCGGTACGTCACGCCGTGGGTTGTCACGCCGGACGGCCGCGTGTGGATGACGTACACCAGCGCCTACCAATCGTACGAGGGAGGCGGGCTCTGCTGGTACGACGGCACCAACGTCGGCACGTTCCCCGGCCCCGTGCCCAGCGGCTCGCCACAATGGGGAGGACTGCCGCACGCCCAGATCAGCGACGTGGAAGTCCGGTTGATCCCCGGCGGCTACGAGCTCTGGATGAGCTGCCTGAGCCGAGGGATCGCCGTCCTCTCCGTCACGAACCCGTGCTATCCAGACTGCAACGTTGACGGCACACTCAACCTCGCCGATTTCGGTTGCTTCCAGACGAAGTTCGCCACGGGTGACCCGTACGCGGACTGCAACGGTGATGCCGTCCTCAACCTCGCCGACTTCGGGTGCTTCCAGTCGAAGTTTGCGGTCGGGTGTCCGTAAGCCGCCGGCGGGTCTTGGGGGCAACCGGAATCCCAACGAGCCGCGCCATGACGGTCGACGCCGCTCGATGGCGCATGTAGGGGGTAGGGCCGGTGTGCCAACACCGGGCTCGTGTCATCCGGCACGGGCTCAGCCGAGGGGCGGGCATGGAGGGGAACCCATGAAGAGTCAATCTGTCTTGCGGTTCGGTGTGTGCCTGGTCGTCCTCGCCGGTTGGGGCGCGTTGACCCGGGGGAATGCTCCGCCGTCCTACGAGGTCCAGTTCCTGGGAGCGGGATGGACCGGCACGGCCATGAACGCCGGCGGCCATGTGTGCGGGAACGTCTCGCCCGATGGGACCGCCTTGCTGGCGGGTGTCTCTCGCGACGGCGGACCGTTCGAACAGTTGCCGCTGCCTCCGGGCATGCAGAGTTCACGGGCACACGACATCAACGATTCGGGCGTCATCGTCGGAGCGGTCTGCCCCAATCAGTACGTGATCTCACAGCCCATCGCCGCGGTCTGGACGCCGGCGGCCAATGGCTACACCGTGGAGGTTCTCGGCGCGCTGCCCGGTGATCCCTTCAGCGCGGCTTTCGCGCTCAACAACGTGGGCGACATCGTGGGCGCCTCGGGTTTCATCGGCTGGAACCTGTCCACGGGGGTGCGGTTCACAGCCAACGGCCCGGTGGCGCTCCCGAACGGAGTGAGGGGCATTGATGTGAACGACCAACGTGTGGTCCTGGCGGGTTCCGCGCTCCTGGACCTGAACACAGGCCAGGTATCGCAGATTCCGCTGCCGCCCGGCAACTGGCAGGGCTTCGGGGGCGCCGCGATCAATGACAACAACGACGTCTGCGGGCACATCATCGGCTTCTCCGGGTGCAGCACGTTCCCGATGCGGTTCCGACAGGGAATCGGCTGGGAGTTCCTCGGGGGCTGCGCCACGACGACGAGCGCGACGGCGATCAACGATCGCGGCGATGCGCTGTTGTACTACTACCAGACGGCTTCCGGTGTTCACTTTGTCAACGAGGGGTACTTCATGCTCGGCGGCCTGATCGACCCGTCGCAGGGCGTGTGGTATGTGCAGTGGGGCGGCGCCAACGCGATCAACAACGCCCGGCAGATCGTCGCTTCCGCCCGGCAAGGCGCGTCGGGCCCCATCGGGGCCGTGCGCCTGACGCCCATGGTCGCCAAGTGCTACGCCGACTGCAACGGTGATTCGGCGATCAACCTCGCCGATTTCGGTTGCTTCCAGACGAAGTTCGCCACGGGCGATCCGTACGCGGACTGCAACGGTGATGCCGTCCTCAACCTCGCCGACTTCGGGTGCTTCCAGACCAAGTTCGCGGTCGGGTGCCCGTAGAAGAGGAGGGTTCGCGTCGGCAGGGGCGTGCCCGCATGAATGCACAGACCGGCGACAAATGGGCTTGGTTTCGGGTGCGGATGCCCGGTAGCATGGTGAACGGGCGGGCGTGCCCCGCCGCGAAAGGGAGGATCCGCCATGCTCAGGATTCGTGCACTGTCCGCGTTCGGGATCGCGCTCGGCGTGTTCGCTTCGAGCGCCTCGGCCCAATGGTGGTGGCCGCCGACGAACGGGATGACCGTGTCGCCGGCCTGCCCCGGCCCGCAATCGCAGATCCAGATGACCGTGTCGGGCGACTGGCCCGACGCCTGCATCCCGAACACGACCGTGGTGGTGGTGACGGGCAACGAGATCGATCTGAACATCAGCCGCAACCCGCCGCCGGGGTTCTGCCTGACGGTCATCACGCCGTGGTCGCAGCAGGGCGCGGCGGGGCCGCTGGCGGCGGGGACGTACACCGTGTTCGCGACGTACTACCTCAACGGCTCGCCCTCGACGAACCGGGTGCAGATGGGGCAGTTCACGGTGAGCGCGTCGTGCGGGTGCTACCCGGACTGCAACGGCGACGGGCTCCTGAACATCGCGGATTTCGGCTGCTTCCAGACGAAGTTCGCGACGGGGAACATGTACGCCGACTGCAACGGGGATTCGCTGCTCAACATCGCGGACTTCGGGTGCTTCCAGACGAAGTTCGCGCTCGGGTGTCCGTAG
>CAZMPE010000066.1:0-9798 GCA_964567955.1 uncultured Phycisphaeraceae bacterium
ATGGTCTACATGCCCGAGCACTACTACGACATCGCGGACGAGACGGGGATGCTGATCTGGCAGGAACACCCGGTCTGGAAGAGCCCGATGGACGACGCCCACCTGCCCGAGTACCGGCGGCACTTCGTCGGATTCTTCCGGCGCGACCGGCGGCACCCCAGCGTCGTCCTCGTCAGCGGCTCGTGCGAGCACGAGCGGATCCATCCCGAACTCGCCGCCTGGTGGTGGAAGCGGGCGAAAGAGGAACTGCCCGACCGCCTCGTGCAGGTGCAGACGGCCTTCACGGGGTGGGTGAACCCGGATCAGGTCGACCTGCACGACGAGCACGTCTACGAAAGCAGCGGCCGTTGGGTGAAGTTCCTCGAGGACCTTCAGAGCGCGCTCGCCGAGCTGCCGCGCAAGCCGTTCGTGATGGGGGAGACGATCATCGGAACGTCGTGGGTGGATACGGGGGAACAGGAGGAGAAAGCACAAAGTTCAAAGCACAAAGCACAAACGGCCTCGAACGAACAGGACTCCGCACCCAGGACTCAGGACTCCGCCGGCGGCACGCAGCACGCAGCACGCAGCACGAACCAGGACTCAGGACCTAGGACCCAGGACTCCGCCGGCGGCACGCAGCACGCAGCCCGCAGCACGACACAGGACTCAGCACCCAGGACTCAGGACTCCGCTCGCGGCACGCCCCCCTGGTGGACCCCGAAGGGCCTCGACGAGTGCCGCGCATTCGAGCGCGCCGTCATCGCCCGCTACGGACAGGAGACCCTCGACCGCTTCAAGCGACAGGCCGACCGGTGCAACCTCCTCACGCGCAAGTTCCAATCCGAGGCCTTCCGTTCGTACCCGAACCACGCCGGCTGGGTCATGAACCAGATCCGCGATGTGAGCGTCGGCCGTCTCGGCTTTATGGATGAGCTGGATCGCTGGCGCTTCACGCCGGACCAGACCCGACCGTGGCTCTCCGACTGCCCGATCCTGCTGATCACGCCCGACCGGCGCGCCGGCTTCACCGGCGGCGCCGCGATCGCCTGCCGCATCGGCGTCTCGAACTTCTCGAACCGTGCGTTCGCGGGCCCGATCACCGTGCACCAGGACGGCGCCGCTGTCGCCGCCCCGAATGTCCGCGCCGCCCCCGGCCAGGTTGCCTTCGCGGACCTGCCCCTCACGCTGCCAACCGTCGACCGGCCGACGCGCATCCGCCACTCCGCGGCCGCGCCGGGCCTCGAATCCAACACCTGGGACCTCTGGGCCTTCCCGCCTCCCGGCGACGTGCCCGACGGCGTCGTCCGCCTCGACGGCCTTCCGTTCGACGACCGCGACCTCGAACTCGACTTTGAGGAGCGGGCGTACAGCAGCGGCTGGGGGCTGAAGGTCCGGACCTGGCGCCCCGTCCTGCCGCACCCGGAGGTGCTGCTCCCCGCTTGCCCGCCCTGGCGCCACGATTCGCCCCTGCCCGCGAACACCCGCGTCGTCGTCACCCACAGGCTCACCGCGCCGCTTGTGGACTTTCTCGTCCGCGGCGGGCGCGTGATCTGGCTCGCCGCCGGCCGCACACCTGGCAGCTTGCCGACGAAGTTCGTAACGCTGTGGGGGCAGTGCCCGTTTGTGCCGGAATCCGGGACACCGGACCTGAGGTCTTCCGAAGGTCCGATTGGTCCCGGCGACCGGGGTACCCCGGCGCTCCGCGAGGGTTCGTGGCCCATCAGCCCCGGCGACTCAGACTGGGTGACGGACCTGCTGCACCACGACTTGACGCGCCGGTACACGCGGGCGATCCCGATCGAGGAACTCTTCCCACCCTCCACGCAGCACGCAGCACGCAGCACGCAGCACGATCCCCTCAGCACTCTCCCCGATCCCCTCATCCGCCTCGTCTTCACCCACGACCGCGGCTCGCCGAAGTTCTTCGACGCCGCGTTCATGACGAAGGTGGGGGAGGGCCTGCTGATCGCGACCAGTCTGGATCACACGGAGGAGGCGGGGAGGTATCTCCTGATGCGGATGATCGGGTTCGCATGTCGCGAGCGGGTGGAGTGCGACCGGAAACTTGAGCGCGGCGTCGTGGAACGGCTGGCTGGTCTGTGACCGACTGGGGAAGAGTGTGTCAGGGACTCGGAACCCGCGGCTGGGCGGCGAAGCCGCCGGTGCCTGTGCCATCAAGCATGGTGGTCGGCAGCAGAGGGGCACACAGGCCCATATGGCCATTGCTTCCTCGATTCCGGGCAGCCTATGGCCCGGCCATTGGTGGCGCGGTACACTTCCCGACGGGCGCTCGGAGGCTTGGCCATGCATCCGATTCTTCGTTGGCTGGGTACGGTGCCGGCGGTCTGGACCTCCAGTGTCTTCGGCCAGGCGTGCAACCCCGTCTTCGCCCCCACTCCCGGTCTGAGCGTACTCGACGAGAGAGTCCTCTCGCTTCATGTTCACGATGACGGCGGCGGCCCGGCCCTGTACGCGGGGGGCAGGTTCGACAATGCCGGCGCCGTGCAGGCGCGGCGCATCGCGCGCTGGAACGGGACGGAGTGGTCGTCCGTCGGAGCGAAGACCCTGCCGACGCTCAGCGGTGGAGTCGGCGCCATGACGGATCACATGGGCAGGCTGTGCATCGCGGTGGTCGGTACCCAAGCCGGCCCGTGCGTGCTGCAGTGGGACGGCGCCGAGTGGACGACGCTGGCGTCTGGGAAGGACATTCGTGCGATCGCGAGTTACGCGGGCGATCTGTATGTAAGCGGGAACTTCAGCAGCATCGGCGGCGTTTCGGCATCGCAGATCGCGCGTTGGGACGGCGCGACCTGGGGGCCTCTGGGCACGGGCCTGTCCGGTGGATTCGTCGGCAGCCTGCAGGCGTTCGGCTCAAGCCTCATTGCCGGCGGCGCGTTCACCACGGCAGGTGGGATCGCCGTCAGTCGCATCGCGCGATGGGATGGATCGTGGCACGCGATGAGTCCGACGCTGACCATCCCAGCGGTGCAGGATCTCCTGGCCAACGAGAGTGTCCTGTTCATAAGCGGTTTATCATCGTCGCCCGCGAACTCTTCACTGGTTCGCTGGGACGGCGGCACTTGGGAGACGGTACCAAACTCCTTCCTTTTCAGCGATGCACTCGGCGCATGGAATGGCGATCTGTGTGCGAAAGCATCGGCCCCCGGCTCCGCCTCCTGGGCGGGCCAGGTCGTCGGGTGTTGGAACGGCAACCATTGGACACCCATCGTGGCACATGCGCAAGGGGCCAACAACGGCATCTTCGCTCTCCGTGAGTTTCAGGGTGATCTGTACCTCGGCGGGAACTTCACCACCATCGCTGAAGTGCCGGCACCGTATCTGGCGCGTTTCACCTGTATCCCCGCGACGTGCTATCCGGATTGCGACCTGGGCGGCACTCTGAATCTGGCCGACTTCGGTTGTTTCCAGTCGAAGTTCGCGGCGAACCACATGTACGCCGACTGCAATAAGGATTTCGCGTTGAACCTCGCCGACTTTGGCTGTTTCCAGTCGACGTTCGCTCGTGACAGCCGCGCAAAACCGGTGGATGAGATCCCTCCCTCGGCACGCGGGAGCAAGAGCTGGAAGAGGAGTACCAGCTGGATCAAGATCAGGATGAGGCAAGGAGTTCGTTCGACGGACGAGGTCAGCGCGCAACAGGCAGGTACGCGCGGGCGAAGGGTCGGTTCCGATTCCTCAACCAGGTTCCGTCTGCGAGACTGCCTTCTCTGCCTCTTCCCACATGCGCCGAATGAAGCCGCGCCCGAGTTTCTGTTCGATGTGGCGAGTCGACTCCAAGTTGTAGGCGGTTACGTACGATGCTTCTTCGGTCGTCACCATGCAGCCGGCGACCGGCTCGATAATGACGTTGTGGGTGCGTGCGATGTACGCCCTGATCGCGGGCGCGTTGTCGCTTGGCAGTCCGTAGGTCTTGAGGGCGAAGTGGCCGCGGGCGGTATCGCGAGCCGCGTCGCGCTGACCTCGGATAATCGGATCTTCAGGCATGGTCGGGCGAAAGACCAGGTATGACGCAAGAGCGAGCACCAACAAGGCTGCCAGCGGCAACAAGAGGCGCATATGGCCCATGGATAACGGTAGCCTTCGTTTTGCCCCGGAGATCTTTTTCGCGGAACGCCGCTAGTGAGGGTGTATTTGGGACCATCGAGACCTTCGCCCCCTTTCGGGGGCTTATGGGCCGAAGAGCGCGAGCCTTTGGGAATCCAAGGTAGTGCGAACAGGCCGGAGGCCCATACCACCGGTGGCTCCCTCGAACGGTCTTGGTCAGCGAGCAACCGCCGCCATCCCCCGCGCCCGCCTGTCGTTGTCGATCAACGTGTGCATATTGCGGACCACGCGTCCGAGCGCCTCCTCGGCCGTGATCGTCGCCTCCGGACGCAGAAACTCCGTCAGCATCCGCTGCAGTTCAAGTTCCAGGTCCGCCTGCAACGGATGGACGGGCACGAACCCCGGTGGACGCCCCGTCTCCGGGTGCGGCGTGTTCGCGTACAGGATCCACGCCGCCTTGTCCTCGTACTCCGCCCTCGCCATCGGCGGAACCTCGTACCCCCTGGAGGGGTCCGCCGGGTCCTTCAGCACGCCGCGGGTCTCCTTGAAATCCTCCGACTTCAGCGCCCCCAGGTGCGCCGGCGGCGCGACGCGCAGCGTGTCCCAGTACTGCAGCGCCTGCTCGCGCGCCACCAGCCACCTGAGCATCGCCCACGCTTCCGCCTTGTGCTCCGAATGCGCCGAAATTGCCCAGAGCACCGAGCCGGAGACGACGGCGGGGACTTTCCCCCGCGGCGGCGGCGCCACGGCGAAGTCCAGATCCGGCGCGACAAGGTCGAAGTTCGGCACGCGCCACGACCCGTCGAGGTACATCGCCGTGCGCCCCGCGGCGAACTTCGCGTCCGGCCCGGTGCCGGACTGGTAGCCGAACGCGGCGACGTACGACCGGTCCTCGCGCTGCATCGCCCGCAGGAACGTCAGCGCCTCGACGCCCGCGCCGGAATCGACGAGGCACGTCAAGCCGTCCTCGGACCAGAGTTGCCCGCCCGCCTGCGCGAAGAAGTTGATGAACGGCCAGGCCCAGATCACGAAGTCGAACCCCGCCTGCGTGATCCGGCCGCGCTCCGCGTCCCCGTTCTCGAACCGCGTCAGCGTGCGGGCCGTCCGCCGCAGGTCATCCCACGTCCAGCCCGCGCGGGGGTACTCGACACGGTCGGCCGGGTGCTCCGCGTTGTGCCGGTCGAAGATCGCCTTGTTGTAGAAGAGCCCGAGCTGCGCGTTGTCCTCCGGCAGCGCGTACACGCCGGCCCGCGGGCCCTCGAGCGTGACGATCTCCATCAGGTGGGCGGGGAACTCCGCCAGCTCCGCGCCGGAGAGCCCGCCCTGCGGATCGGCGATCCACCGGTCCAGCGGCTCGAGCATGCCGCGCTCGACCATCCCGTGGTACGCCGTCACCCGCAGCCGCATCACGTCCGCCCCGCGTCCCCGCGTGTGCCAGGCGTTGTACTTCATCTCCAGGTCTTCGCCGTACCGCTGGTAGTCGACGCGGATGTCGGGGTGCAGCGCCTCCCACCCCTTCGCGTACCGGTCCAGGAACAGCCGGTCCTCGAACGGCATCCCCCACACCGTGAACAGCAGCGTCGTCCGCCCGGTGAGCGCGTCCGCGCCGGGCCACAGCAGCGTCGCGACCGTCGCGATGATCACAACGGCGAAGAGCACGGAACCGCGCACATAGCCGCGCCGGCGCGAGTACGCAGAGTTCGCGGGGGAGTACGCAGAGGGCGCAGAGGTCTCGCAGAGGACGCTGAGAGAGACCTTGTGGTTCCGCCATCGGGCGCCCACCCTCCCATGTCTTTCTCTGCGCTCTCTGCGAGACCTTTGCGAACTCTGCGTAATCATCCGCATGCCCCTACTCCTTGATCCCCGTCAACGCCACCCCCCGCACGAACGCACGCTGGAAGACGAGGAACACCACGATCAGCGGCACCGTCAGGATCGTCGCCGCCGCCATCCGCACCGGCCACGATTGCACGTACTGCCCCGACGCCAGGTCCGCGATCGCCAGCGGCAGCGTCTTGACATCCTGCGAATCCACCACGATCAGCGGCCAGAAAAAATTGTTCCACGAAAAGATGAACGTGAAGATCCCCAGCGCCGCCATCGCCGGCCACACCGTCGGCCGCACGATGATCCAGAACAGGTCAAAGTCGCTCATCCCGTCCATCCGCCCCGCCTCGAGCAGCGAATCGGGCACCGTCGAGATCGCCTGCCGCATGTAGAAGATCCCGAACCCGCTCGCGAGGAACGGCACCACCAGCGCCTGGATGTTGTTCACGAACCCCAGCTCATCGCACACGATGTACGCGAAGATGAAGTAGACCTGCATCGGCAGCATCATCGTCGCCAGCGCCGCCGCGAACAGCACCCCCTTCCCCTTGAACCGCATCTTCGCGAACGCGAACCCCGCCAGCGCGTTGTGCGCGACGCCGAGCACCGTCGTCACCACCGCCGCGATCAGGCTGTTGACGTAGAACAGGTCGAGCCGCGCCGCCCGGAACGCCTCCGCGTAGTTGCCCCATTGCCACGCGACCGGCATCCCCGGCGGCAGCAGGGTCACATCCGTCGCCAGCGCCTGCTGATCGGTCTTCAGCGACGTCGTGACCATCCACAAAAAGGGCAGGAGCATTGACAACGCCAGCGCATACACGACCACATGCGCCACGATCCGGAACGCGAGCGGCGGCCTGCGGCTCATGCCCGGCCCCTCCCGCGCAGGAGCGCCAGCTGCAACGCCGTCGCCCCGATCGTCAGCGCAAAGATCACGACCCCGATCGCCGCGGCGGACCCCAGCCGGCTCCGCTGAAACTCGCGGAAGACGTAGAGGTTGAGCACGTTCGTCGCGTCCGTCTCCGTCCCGTTGGTCATGGCCCACACGATGTCAAAGACCTGCAGCGCCCCGATCACACCCGTGACGAGCAGGAACACCGTCATCGGGCCCACCTGCGGCCAGGTCACGTGCCGCAGCACCCGCCACCGCGACGCCCCGTCCACCTCCGCCGCCTCGTAGAGCGACTCGTTCACGCCCGCGAGCGCGGCGAGGTACAGCACCATGCAGAAGCCGATGCCGCGCCAGATCTGCACCACCACGATCGCCGCCATCGGCCAGGAGAGCAGCGGCACGCCGCCGATCACGACCGCCGGCCCTCCGTTGATCAGGTCCGGCGCCGGCAGCCCCAGCGCGTGCAGCACACCCGGCACCAGGCCGCCCTGCGGGTCGATCAGCCACCGCCACACGAACCCGATCGCCACGATCGAGCAGACGGTGGGGAGGAAGAACGCCGCCCGCGCCGCGGCCCGGCCCCGGAACCACCGGGCGTGCAGCGCGACCGCCAGCAGGAACCCCAGCGCCGTGGTGACCGGCACCGTCGCCACCACGAACACCAGCGTGTTCCGCAGCGCCGGCGTGAACCGCGAATCCCCCATCAGGTTCTGGAAGTTCGTCAGCCCGACGAACCGCGGCAGGCCGCCCCCGTCCCATTGGAACAGGCTCAGCCCCAGCCCCGCCACCGTGGGCAGGAGCGTGAAGACGAACAGCACCGCGAGCGGGAAGGCGAGCAAGAAATAGGCCGAGCGGCGCGGCATGCGGGCAGTCTAATGGCGATCGTGTACGATCGGCGCGTGCGACTGGTGCTGCTGCTCCTGGTGCTGGTGTGCGGGTGCGCCGCGCCGGCGGTGCGCGACCCGTACATCGTCGTCCTGGGGATCGCGCAGGACGGCGGCATCCCGCAGGCCGGCCGCTTCGACGACCCGCGCTGGTCCGGCGCGGGCCGCAAACGCGTCGTGTGCCTCGGTCTGGTCGATCCCGCGACGGGCGGCCGCTGGCTTTTCGAAGCGACGCCGGACTTCCCCGAGCAACTCCGGCTGCTGCACCTTTCGGAGCCGCGGGGCATGAAGGGCGCGCCCCCCGTCTCTGGCGTCTTCGTCTCGCACGCGCACATCGGGCACTACACGGGGCTGATGTACCTCGGGCATGAGTCCATGGGCGCGAAGGAGGTTCCCGTCTACGCCATGCCGCGGATGCGCGAGTTCCTCGCGACGAGCGGCCCCTGGAGCCAGCTCGTCAAGTACCGCAACATCGCGCTCACGCCGCTCGAGGGCGGTGTGGCGCTCACCGACCGCCTGCGCGTGACGCCGATCGCCGTGCCGCACAGGCAGGAGTATTCCGAGGTCATCGGCTACCGCATCGAGGGGCCGAACCGTCGGGTGCTCTTCATCCCCGACATCGATTCCTGGCGCGAGTGGGACGCCCAGGGCATCCGAATCGAGGACGAGATCGCCGCCGCCGACGTCGCCTACCTCGATGGCACGTTCTACGCCGACGGCGAGATCCCCGGCCGTGACATGAGCGGCTTCCCCCACCCGTTCATCACCCACAGCATGGAGCGCTTCGCGCCTCTGCCCGCCTCCGAGCGGGCCAAGGTGCGGTTCATCCACCTGAACCACACGAACCCCGCGGCACGCCCCGGCACCCCCGCCCGCCGCACCATCGACCGCAACGGCTTCCGCGTCGCGGAGGAGTTGGAGCGGGTGGGGCTGTAAGGCGCCGGATTCCCGGGTGCCATCTATGAGCAGGCCGAAGTCAAGGGCAAACGGCGGCACCCGGCGTGAGCGAGGGGTCCGACCTCGTGAGGTCCCATACCCGACGTGCGCGAAGCGGATTCAGCACCACGCCACAGACGAAACAACGGCACACAGATGGATCGCGCATGCTCGCCCCAACGGGGCGAAGGGATGTAGCCGCGGGTGAAGCGCAGGTCGCCGCAGGCGACCGGAGCGAAACCCGTGGCTGAGATCCGAATCGTGTCGTCCGCCCCGGGAGGGGCGGAGGAACTCAACACGCGCCTTCTAGCGCCCCGCGCGTTCTCCTCCGCCTTTCACGCGGCAGTCCGGACGGTGCAAAACGTTCCACCAGCTGCGCTCCGGTCCTTCTGGCCGTAGTCTCACGCGCGGCCGCAACCCGGCGCCCCACCGGGGCGGGGACACGCCTGTAGGGCGCCACGGGAATGCCGCACCCAGACTTGACCCGCGTCCGCGGCGTGCAACAATCCGCGGCTCAAAGGAGAGCGCCATGTTCCCCGTCACGCTCGTGACATTCCGTGGAAGCATTCGCCGGGATCACCCGGGGAATGTCGGTGCGCGCTCCCGCGGCCACCTCCGCCCGGCCTGACCGGGTTCCCCCATCCTCTCCATCGCACATCGTGAACTTGTGATCCGTTGTTGACCCCGCCCCGCGGGCGCTGTCCGTGCCCGCACGGTCCGCGCGGCGTGGCCGGTCGATTCTCGCTTCGAGTGATTGCCATGATCCGTACGACAAACATCGCGCGTCCGCTGGCCCCGGAGGACATCCGGCGGGGTGTCTATGTGACCCTGCTGCACGTCATGACGGAGTTCCTGCCCTTCTCGCTGTGCGACGAGCCCTGGCGTCGCCCGGAGATCGTGCGCACGCTCTGGCTGCCGCACGACGGCGGCGTGCCGATGAAGGTGGTCGAGGTCTGCCTGCCGTTCGTGCTGGTGG
The DNA here is from genome assembly GCA_964567955.1 of uncultured Phycisphaeraceae bacterium. Lineage (GTDB taxonomy): Bacteria > Planctomycetota > Phycisphaerae > Phycisphaerales > UBA1924 > CAZMPE01. Next base: position 9,563 of record CAZMPE010000066.1, read on the forward strand.
AAAAGACCGACGGCACGCACACGACGCTGGACGTCCGGCGCGTGCGACTGGCCGCGCTCTCCGAGCGATTCGGCCGGCGTGCCTTCAAGCGCATCAAGCCGGAACCGGTCAAAGCCTTCAAGTTGTGAATCCCGCCCCGGTGCACCCGCGCCGGGGCGTTTCAATTCCGTGCCTGCAGGCTCGGTACAATCGAATTCAAGGCTCGAGAGCGCCATGCCCGGCGGATCGATGAACAA
>CAZMPE010000067.1:0-9751 GCA_964567955.1 uncultured Phycisphaeraceae bacterium
GGCCGTGGATCCGCGCGATGTTCGGTGTGTAAGGGCACGTGATCGATCTCCGGAGACCCTTTCGTGCAACTCAACGCTCCAGCAGCAACTCCAACGCCTTGCGGTACTCCCTGATCGCACCGACCGCATCGCCCCGGCGCTCGTACACCTGCCCGAGCAGGTACCTTGCCCGGGGATGGGAGGGGTCCTTGTCGACGATCGCTCTCAATGCGGCTTCGGCGGCGGCCGCCGAGTCCCCGCCCCGCCGAAACTGCACCGCAGCCAATCCGAGCGCGGCGTCAATCGATTCGGGATGCGCGGCAAGAACCGCGCGGAAGAGCGGCTCGGCGTCGGCCAGGCGGTCCTGCGTGAGCATCAGCTCTCCCAAGCCCAATGTGGCCCGCACGTGCCCGGGAACCAGGGCCGTGGCCTCGGAAAAGCGGGCCTCGGCCATCTCGAACAGGCCGTGTCGCGCCAACTCGCCCCCGAGATTGGCGAGCCGGTCGGCCCGGATGAACTCGGGAGCAGCACCGGCGGCGCCGGCCTCAATCGCCCGTTCGAACTGCTCGGCCGGCTCCTTTCCCGTGGCGCTCAGGAGAGCGTCGGAGAGCAACTCCTTCGATCGTTGCAGGAAGCCGGGAAACGAGTACACCACCCTGCCCTTGCCATCAACGACGACAACCGTCGGAAGAACCAGCACCCGATACGCCTCGAACGCTCGGCGCCCGGGATCGTGCAGGATGATCGCGGGGAAGCGCCCTCGAGCCGCCTCTTCCTTCAACTCCGCGACAGGAGCATCACGGGCGACCACCAGAATCGGAACGACGGTATCGACGGCAAAGCGAGGGTCGGCGAGCACATCCAGAACGTCGGTGCACGTTTGGCGCACCCGTTCGTGCTCGAGCTCGCCAAAGATGAGAACGAGCGAGCGAGGCGCGAGTTGCACCGTCGACACCGAGTGACCGGAAAGGTCCGGGAGAATGATCGGAGGTGCGACCGAACCGCGCGGCGGCGACCCGCTGGCCGGCGCGGCAACACCAATGAGGAGTGCGACCAACGCGAGAACACCAGTGGCGTATGTCATCGTGACGCTCCTGACGGACTGGATGGAGGGCGATCCGCGCTGCCTCGCACGTAGCTCTTGGGTGTATGGCACCCCGGCGAGCATCGCCCGCCCTCGGAAGTCTGTTCAAAGTTGAGCTCGAGCAGCCACCCGCTTGATCCGAACGGCACCGCCTCACGGATGTGCGCCGGACGCTTCGATGCGTGAACCTCATGGCAGGCGCGGCAGGTCCGGCCCTTCTCCTGGTTCACGTGCAGCCAATGGAGGTTCCGGTCGCCGTCGCGGAACTGCGTCAATCCCTGCCCGGACGGCTTGAGCACCAGGTCCGTGATGTGGCACTTGAAGCACAGTTTGAATGTGTCGATCTGGAACGGCGCATAGAACTCCGGCGGATACTCCTCAGACAACAGTCGAAAGTGCTCGCCCGCGTGCGGGTCGTGGCACGCCGTGCACGCGCCCTCGCGGATCGGGCCGTGCCGGTTGGAGTTCTCCTTGAGGAGCGCGGCCATGTTGGTTAGCGATACGCCATCGGCGGTCTTGATCGCTTTGTCGTGGCAGACCAGGCAGGTACCCGGCTGGCCGCCGCGCTGAAGCCCGGGCAGCCGGGATGAATGGGATTCGTGACACGTGGTGCATCCGCCTTCGGAGGTGATCGCTCCGTGAACGACCATTGCCCCGTTGGTCGTTTGATCGAGCCAGGTCGAGTGGCACGACAGGCACAGATTCGGAGCCGTGTCACGGAGCTGGAAACGGTGGTCCGAGGCGTGCGGGTCGTGGCACCTTGAGCACCCCTGCTCGAGGGCCGCGTGCATATGAAGGCCCGGTTCGCCTTTGGCCTGGATCTCGGCGTGGCACGTGAGGCAGAGTTCCCTGGAGTCGGAAACCAGGAGACTGGGATGAGGCGAGGAGTGGGGCTTGTGACACACGATGCAGGCCCCCACCGCGACGGGGCCGTGAACAAACTCTTTCCTGGCGATGTCCTGGCTGTGGCACCGGATACAGAGATCCCGCTTGGGATCGGCCACCAGCAACCGGCGATGCTCCGATCCGTGCGGATCGTGGCAGTCGAGGCACATGCCGTTCGCGACGGGAGCGTGCATGCTTCCCTCTCGTGGCAGCGCGTGGCACCGCAGGCAGAGCTGGTCCTTGGGGACGACGAAGAAGAACTTGTGGTCTTTGGGATCACCCCCCGCGACGTGGCAGGTCCCGCAATCGGTCTGGGCGGGTCCGTGCATGAACGTGCTGCCGACGATCTCTCGGTGGCAGTCGTTGACACACGTTCTGGAGCCCGGCTTGGACAGCTCAGCAGCGGGCTGGCCCGGGATCTGCGCCGAGGCCTGTCCGAGCCAGAACACGATCATCGCCGTGGCGACCCGCGCGCCGCCGGCGCACCCACCTCGGATGGGCGCACGCACTTCCATCCACTGCATCATGCACGTCCCGTGCCACATGCCGTGTGGAGCGGATGCAGGCTCAGCGGCCGCCGCCCTCCAATCCCCGGAATCGAATGGACCCCCGCTTCCCGGTTTCGAGAATCGAGAGGCACCCGACCCGGTCGCCGAGTGGATACAGTTGAGCCATGAAAGCCGCACCTTTCGCCGTTGCTTTGATGGCCCTGCTCCTCCCGCTCTGGGGCTGTGAGAAGGAGCAGCCGGCGTCCCCACAAAGTCGGCCCGCCTCGGCGTCCCGTGCGCCCGCCGGCCCCATTCGTGTCGCTCCCGAGGCCGGATCAACTTTGAACGTGCTCGGCCTGTCCATGCCGATCCCCGAGGGCTGGACGCAGGTCCCGCCCTCCAACTCCATGCGATTGGCTGAACTCAAGGTCGCCCCGGACGACCCCGCGAAGACCTGCACCGTCGCGTTCTCAACGGCGGGCGGCGAAGTCCAGATGAACATCGACCGATGGGCGGGGCAGATCCGCGATGCCGCCGGTCAGCCCGCCGTTCCAAAGACGGATGTGCGCACCGTGAGCGGTCTCACGGTGACCGTAACCGAAATGAGCGGAACCTATGCCGGCATGGGCGGCACGCCACCGCTCGAGGGCTGGATGTTGCGCGCTGCAATCATCGAGACACCATCGGGCCTGCTGTTTATCAAGATGACAGGGCCGGCGGAAACGATGCAGAGCGCCGCGAACGCCTTTGACTCGATGATCGACGGTCTCAAGGGGACCTAGCCCGATCGCGCCTCCGACCCTCGCCGGCCGCCTTCATCAGGGACCGCCCTGCGTCGCGGGGTTCGCCGATGGCATTCGGGCTTGAGCCGCGGCGGCCCGATCGGCCCATCGCCTGCTGTCCGCGTGCCTCCCGTGTTCGGCCAGCATCTGCCCGCCGACCCGGAGCAACTCCGGCGCGAGGACCGGATCGGCCTCGCAGCCGCGTTCCAGTTCAGCCAGCGCGCCGTCGAGGTCGCCGGTCAGGAAACGGACGACCGCGAGGTCTCGCCGGATCCCCGTGTCGCGGGGCGCAGCGGCCGCGGCCCTCTGAAGTTGCTCGAGCGCCTCATCATGTCGATCGGTGCCAACGTAGATGGATGCCAGTCGGGCTCGCGCATGGGCGTCGCCGGGATCGCGGGCGATCGCACGCTCGAGGATCCCCGTCGCCAGGTCGATCCGCTCGTTCGAGACGTAGAGCCACGCCAGCAGATCGCGCACCCGGGACCAGGCGGGGTTCTCGGCGAGTCGGGCCTCAAGGTACTCCGTCGCCCTCGTGCTCTGGTCCTGCAACACCATGACCTGAGCCAGGTCGGCGGCCAGCGTATCGGATCCTCCGACCCGGTCGATCGCGCGCCGCAACAGGCTCTCCGCCTCGGCGTACTGTCCCAGCACCAGCCGCAGCCATGCGGCTCTGAAATCGGCGCTCGGCGTGTCCGCGATTCCAAGTCCTCCGTGGCGCCAACCCGAGGCCGCTTCGTACAGGACAGCCGCCCGGCCCGCCGTCTCCTTCATCGCTTGAGGCACGAGATCACGCCGCCCGGCGAAGACAACCTCGCGCGAAACAGTCACCGATGACTCGATCGCACCGGCCCTCCAGATGAGGATCCGCACCGCAACAGACTGGAGGACTCCCGCCGACGCCAGCACGCCGACGGCGACGAACGCGGCGCCCGCCGCGTGAATCCGCCCGGCTCGCCTGAGTTGCAGCCCGATGAATCGGGTGTCGCGGTCACGGATGACCCGGACCGTCTTCCAGCAGAGAAAGGCGAAGCACGCCCCCAGACCGATGGCCATCAGCATCGGGATCGTGTCGTACAGACTCCGTGTCGCCAGGAACGACACAAGGAAGGCGCCCGCCACCAGCAGTTCCTCGGGCCACGTCAGATCATGGAGAACGCGCACCTGTCCCGTCTTCGGGGCCTGCCGGAGCAGGCCGGGCCGTGCGACTCCCAAGGCAAGCGCCCCCTTCGGGCACACGGCGACGCAATCGAGCGTCCTCGTGCAATGCCGGTTGACAACCCGGCCGTACACGCGCACTTCCTCCATCACGCGCACGCCCGATGTGCAGGCGGCCGTGCACAGACCGCATTGATCGCAGGCGTTCAAGTCGGCCTTGACCCGCACCGGCGCCAGTTGCTCAAGGGGAGACATGATCCCGCCGTACGGGCATCCGTACCGGCAGAACCCGCGAGCGCCCAGGAACCAGACGCACGCGAACCCGCAGACGAGCAGGAACGGGATCGCGACCGCTGCGCCGGGCAGCCGCTCCCAGAGATCCGTCGTCGAGAGCCGCATGGACCACCCGGGGAAGTCATGGAACCCGCCGATGTAGGGCAGCGCCGACGGCCACCAGGCCTTCAAGGCCGGCGCCAGCACGTCGCGCCGCACCGTCGGCCAGATGAACATGTAGAATCCGAGCGCGATCGGCGCCCATGCAAGCAGGCGCGCATGAAAAAGACGTGGACGGAGCCCCACCCTGCGCATCAACCACGCGCAGAGGTCCTGCAGCCCGCCCATGTGGCACGCCCAGCCGCACAGGAATCGGCCGCAGAGGAGCGTCAAGAGGAGAACTGCGCCGAAGATGAGAGCCCCGGCGTTGATCACGCCGTTCTCCAGCGTCTCCATGGTGTCGGAGGCGACGAAGGGCCCCAGCGTGCGCCCGGTCACCCTCCACTGCACGATGTGGGCGACGATGAGAACGTACACGAGGATCATCGCCGCGGCACGCCATCGCGCCATGCGTCGGGCCCCCGGGGCGGGGCGCGCGACCGAAGGCCGCCGGTGGTTCACGACCGGCAGAGGAATGCTCCGGTCGACGCCCGGCGTGCCGGCGGCGCGCTTCATGCGTTCGTCTCCAGGACCGACGGCTTCCCGCAGCACGGCTCGCACCCGATCGCACGCCAGGACAAGAGCCGGATCTGCGGCGATCGACCGTCATTCGGGGGCGCCGACGCGACTCCAAGATCCGTGCTCAAGTACTTCTTGTTGCTGTCGGCAAAGACGGTGACCACGGTCGCATCGTCCGACAGCTCATCGAGCACCATGTCGGCGCCGAGAAGATTGGCGCCCGACGAGATCCCCACGGCCAGGCCGGCGCGCCCCAGCATCCGCGCCATCTCGATGGCATCACCGTCCCAGACGTCGATGATCGCGTCGAGCTCCTCCAGCCGCAGCAGCTCCGGAACAAACTCGTCCGAGATGCCCTGGATCCGGTGGTGCCCCGTCTTGCACCCGGTCCTCAGCGTCGGCGAGTTCGCCGGCTCAAGGGGATGGACGCGAACGCCGGGCGTGCATGAACGCAGGTGACGCCCCACGCCCATCACGGTCCCGCCCGTGCCCACGCCCGCCACGAAGCCGTCAGCGATCCGGCCCAGCGACCGGAGTTGCGCGACGATCTCCGGTCCGGTCGTCCGCTCGTGTGCCTCCGCGTTGGCTGGGTTGCTGAACTGGCGCGGCAGGAACACTCGATCACGCGACCGCGCGAACTCATCCGCCCGAGCAATGCTGGCCAGGAATCCCCCTTCCTCGCGGGTCACCGGCATGATCTCGGCGCCCATCGCCATGATCAGCGCGACACGCTCCCTGCTCATCCAGTCGGGCATGTAGATCCGGACCGGGTGCCCGAGCGCCCGACCCATCGCCGCGAACGAGATCCCTGTGTTCCCGCTGGTCGCCTCGACGATCATGTCCCCGGGATGGAGCCGACCCTCCCGATACGCGAGGGCCAGGATCCACAGCGCCATGCGGTCCTTGATGCTCCCCGTCATGTTCTTCTGTTCGTACTTCGCGTACACTCGCCGCCGCCGCCCGCGCGACAGGTATTCGATCTCAATCAGCGGCGTCCGGCCAACCATGCCGGACAGCCCGGAGACGCGCGCTGTCCGGCCCGAGTCCGCTCCGCATCGGAGCATCATGGCCGCCTCCGGCTCAGCCGACGATGCGCCAGCCACAGCAGCGCCGCGTAGCCCAGCGGCAGCAGCAGGCCGATCACGAAGGCAAGAACGGTGTATACGGTGCCGGTCATGTCGCTACCACCTCTGGACGTACGGGACCGCCGCCTCCGGCCGAACGGGGAAAGCCGCCACTTGCTCCGGACTCCCGACGCGTCAGGTTGAATCGCGCCCAGATGAGACCCGCGCTGAGCATCGTCACCGGTGCGAACCAGAGCAGCAGGACACGACGCATCTCCGGCGCCAGCTCGATCGTCTCGGGGTGGATGTCCGGGAGCAGTTTCACCGACAGGTACACGAGCGGCACATCGAGAAACGCCACGACGCCGTACACAGAACACACCATCGCCCGTCGCTGGGGCGACTCGAACATGGGCCGCAGCACGAGGTACGAGGCGTACAGCAGCCACAGCAGCAGGCTGAACGCCAGCCGCGGGCTCCACGTCCACCAGACGCCCCACGCCACCTTGGCCCAGAACATCCCGGTGATCAGGAGCACCGCGCCGTTCAGCGCCGTGACTCTGGCCGCGGCGTGGGCCAGGTCATCCCACATCTGCCGGCGCCCGCCCAGGTATCCCACGCAGGCGACAAACACGACCAGCGCCGACAGAAACGTGTTCACGGCCACCGGCAGGTGGAGGTACAGCACTTTCTGAATCGGACCCATCATCGCGTCGACCGGGGCGCGCGTGGCCGCGACGATCGCGACGGCCAGCACCGCGAGCGTCACCGCCCAGTACGCCCGACTCATCCATGTTCGTTCACCGGCCATGAGTCACCTATGGGTCCAGGAGACTGTCAAACGCCAGCCACCCCGCGGTGACGAAGATCACGTCGAACGCCAGGAGCACCGCCATCCCGCCGTGCCCGGCCCCCGCACCGGACTCCAGGTCCACGACCTGTCGTGTTGAAGCGATCACAAGCGGGAGCGCGAGCGGGAACACCAGAAGCGCCAGCACACCGCCCGAGCGGCGCACCGATAGGCCGGCCGAAAAGAGCGTCCCGACCGCCGCGAACCCGATCAGGCTCAGCGCGAGGATCCCCAACAGTTCAAAGGGAGCCGGGGGGAGCGCCAGGCCGAAGAGCGCGATGCCGGCCGGCGTGATCACGGCCGCCAGCCCCACGATCATCACCAGGTTGGTCAGAAGCTTGGCGGTGTAGATCACGCCGGGGCTCAGCTGGGCCAGCATCAGCCCGGCGAGCGCATCGTCCTCACGTTCGATCCCCATGGTGCGTTCGAAGCACAGGACCCCCGCGAACAGGTACGCAACCCAGAGAATCGCCGCGGCACCCGCGCCGTGCGCCCCAGAGTCGGATCGAAGGCCGAGCGCCAGCACCGTCATGATCAGGAGCCCAAGAACGATGACAAGCCCGGCCGTCTGGTGTGTGCGGGCCTCCACCCGGAGGTCCTTGGCGGTCAGCATCAAGATGCTCCGGATGCTGGTCATCGATACTCCTCGAGGACGTCACCGAGCATCCCGTGATTCAGGTCGTCCGCACCGCGATCCAGCACGACGCGCCCGCGGTCGAGCACAACCACCCGGGACGCCTGCCCAAGGGCTTCGCGCGGATCGTGCAACGCCACCACAATCGTCGTCCCACGCCGGCGCAAAGACCCCAGCTCGTCCCGGAGCCAGCGCGTCCAGCCCGCGTCCAGGCCGGTGAACGGTTCGTCGGCAATGAGCAACTCGGGCTCGTGGATAAGCGCCCGCGCAATGGCGACACGCTGAACCTGACCGCGGCTCAGGGTGCGGACCGGGTCGGAACCCCGATCAAGCAGACCGACGCGATCCAGCATCTCCCGGGCACGCTCCCGCGGGCGCGGAACCCCGTTCAGCCGGGCAAAGAACTCCAGATTCTCCAACGCCGAGAGATCGCGGTAGAGCATCGACTGGTGGCCTATGAATCCGATCCGTACCGGAGCCGCGCCGAGTTGCGCGATCCCGACGCCCAGAATCGTCAGCCCACCGCACGTCGGCGGCGTCAGCGTCGACAACAACCGGAGCAGCGTGGTCTTTCCCGCGCCGTTCGATCCGAGCAACGCGGTGAATGACCCCGCCTCGAGATTCAGGTCAACGCCCGAAACCGCCCACCGCCCGTCGATCTCTTTGCCCATCCCGCGAGCCAGCACCGCGGGCCCCACGCACGCGTGGGCGCCAACGGAGGTCCGGCCATCCGGCGCCGGGATGGGCGACACTTCGCCCCGCGGCAAGAGCCGCGGAAGCAGCGAAAAGACCCCGCCGATCCCGATCAAGCTCGCCCCGCCCCAGATCCAGATCATCAGCGGGTTCACGCGCGCCTCAAGCGTCACCGCACTGCCGCCACTCTCCCACCCGACCAGCGACACACACAGGTCCTCCCGCCAGCCCGGATCCAGCGCGGCACGTGACACCCCCTCGGGGCGATTGTCGTAGAACCGCTGTTGTGCCCGCAGCACCGGGCCGGGCTCTCGCCCGCCAACCTGATCCAGCGAGGCCTCAACCGCCGTGTAGTCGGCGGCGCGCACCTGAACGATGGATCGCAGTTGGAGCGTCCGCGTCCCGATCGTGATGCTCTCGCCGACCGCGATGGTCTCTGTCGCTTGTTCGGTCAGCAGACTTGTACCCGCGACACCCACCATCAGGACCGCCGCCCCCGCGTGCGCCAGCTGGCCCGCGTACCGCCGGTGGTTCCCGTCGATGACGCGCGCCGCGGCCGCGATCAGCCCGTAACCGCTCGTGCGTGAGAAGCCACGGATCGCACGGGCGGTGTCCGCGGATGCAGCGAAGACCGCCAATCCAAGCAGCGAGATGCAGAGCACGACGGTGGGCTCCGTGACGCCCGCGACCAGCCCGAACAGCGCCGCCAGCGTCGCGCCCGCCGCGGCGGTCCGAACCGAGGCACGCGAGAGACTGGTCCCGCCATAGACGAGCAGCGGACTGACGGCCATGAGCGCCACGAGGACGAACGCCAACGGCCCGGCGGCCCGCGCGTAGTACGAGGCGCCGACCGCGACCGGCGCGGGCCCCAGGAGCCCGCTCACCACCGGGACGAGCGTCCCCGCGAGGATGGCCGCCGCCATCACCGCCAGCGCGATATTGGACAGCAGCGACGCGCCCTCGCGGCTGGCGAGACGCTCGACACCCGCTTCGGAGCGCAGCGCCGCCCGCCCACGAAGGAGGAACACTCCCGCGCCCGCGCTCATCAGCACGCCGAACCCCGCGAAGAGCACGCCGGTGGTCGATCCGCCATAGGTGTGCACCGACGGAACCAGCGCACTCCGCGTGATGCTCGCCCCGAAGAGAGGCAGGATGAACGTCGCCGCGCCGAGGCAAGCCGTCCACC
>CAZMPE010000068.1:0-3317 GCA_964567955.1 uncultured Phycisphaeraceae bacterium
CGACGTCGGCCACGTCCGCCGGCGGGCCGACCTTCCGGACGCCGCACGCAAGTATCTGGACTTCATCGAGGAGTCGGTGGGCGTGCGGATCGCGCTGATCGGCGTCGGGCCCGGTCGCGAACAGACCATCCGCAACGACTGATCCGGTCAAACCCGGCGGGCCCGAACGGCGTATGGCGAACATGGAATCAACCGAGGACGTCCGGACGATCGTCGACCGCCTGCGCCGAATCTGCCCGAAGGCCGATCCCGTCGCCCGGCTCCCGGATGTCCACCCCGCTCGTATCCCGCGCCACATCGCCGTCATCATGGACGGGAACGGCCGCTGGGCCGCTCAACGCGGCTTCCCGCGCGAGTTCGGGCACCGGACCGGCGCTTCGTCCGTCCGCACGATCGTTGAGGAGTGCGGCCTGCTCGGTGTCGAGGCCCTCACGCTCTACTCATTCTCGATGGAGAACTGGCGCCGGCCCCGCGACGAGATCGACGCCCTCATGACGCTGGCGATCAGCTACTTCGAAGGCGAACGGGACCAACTCATGAGGGAGGGGATCCGCCTCCGCGTCATCGGGCGGCGAGAAGGCCTCCCGCAGCAGGTCCTGGACGCGATCGACCGAACAGTTGAGGCCACAAGCCGCAATACCGGACCCGTCCTCTGCCTGGCCATCAACTACGGCTCTCGTGCCGAGATTGCCGACGCGGCACGCGCCATCGCCGGTGATGTCCGTGCCGGCCGGCTCGACCCGGCCGAGGTCGACGAGGCGGAGATCGAGTCCCGGCTGTCGACGGCCGGCATTCCCGATCCCGACCTGCTCATCCGAACGGCGGGTGAGATGCGGGTGAGCAACTTCCTGCTGTGGCAGATCAGCTACGCCGAGATCCACGTGACCCGGACGTTGTGGCCCGACTTCGGTGTGCCCGATCTGCACGCGGCGGTCCGGGACTACGCCTCGCGGACGCGCCGGTTCGGCGGTCTGTCGGGGGCGGAGGCCGGGACGCCCGCCGCGCCGTCCCCGATCCGTTAGATTGTCGCCGTGCGATCACGGCTGCTCCTGGGTCCCGTCTTCGTTCTCGCCCTCATCGGCCTCATCTGGCTCGACGAGTGGTTCGACACGGTTCCGCTCGGTCCGCTGGCCAGCCGCCTGTTCCTGGATCGATCGACGCCGCCGCCCGGCGTTCTCATCTTCATCGTCTGCATGATCGTCAGTGTTCTCGCATCGCGCGAGCTGGCGGCCATCATGCGGGCCCGGGGCATCCGGGCCACCAAGCGTGCGCTGACATCGGCCGCACTGAGCGGGCTCGTCGTCTCCTGCCTCGTACCAAGCGAGCTGCCCAGCACGGTCGCGGTCGCCGTTGTGTCGTCCGCGGCGATGCTCGTGCTCATCGGGTCGATCGCCTTCCACTCGCGCGACCGCACCGTCGAGGGCGCCGTCGCCGCGGCGGGCGGCACGCTCCTGTCCTTCGTGTACCTGGGCCTGATGTTCGGATTCGTCCTCGCCATACGGCGCGAGCATTCGGCCTGGGTGCTGCTGTGGGTCCTGCTCACCACCAAGTCGTGCGACATCGGGGCCTATTTCACGGGCGTTTCGATCGGGCGTCACAAGCTGATCGTCTGGCTCAGCCCGGGAAAGACCTGGGAGGGTCTCTTCGGCGGGGTGGCGATGGCGGCCCTGATCGGAGGCCTCGGGATGTGGCTGCTGCGCGCGACGGTCGATTCCGGCGCGCCCGCGGCCTGGATAGGAGCCGCCGCCGGTGCGGTGTTCGGGCTTGTCGGTCAGCTCGGCGACCTGGTGGCAAGCCTGTTCAAGCGCGACGCCGGGCTCAAGGACGCGAGCCGCCTGTTGCCGGGTTTCGGGGGTGTCCTCGATGTGCTCGATTCACCCCTGCTCACGGCTCCCGTCGCGTATTGGTGGCTGCTGTTGTTCTACGGGTCGGGTGGGATGCCGTAGCCGCAACAGGCTTGCGGGTGCTACACTACCCCGTGCGGTCCTTCCTCCAGCGGAGTATTCGATGAGTGTCACGGAGAAGCTGCTCCGGGTTTTCCGTGTCGATCAACAACTGGTGGGGCTACAGAGCCGCCTTCGCGCCGCGGAGCGGTTTCTCGAGGAGCAGTCGCGGCAACTCGCCGAACTGCAGACCCGCCACGATTCGCTGGGCACACAGCTCAAACAGATGCTCGCAATGATCGCCGACCACGAGGGCGAGGTCGCGCGGCTCGAGGCGCGCATCGAGCACCTGCGCGATCAGATGAACAACGCCAAGACCAACAAGGAATACAAGGCCTTCCTGGTCGAGGTGAACACGCTCAAGGCCGATCGCGACCGCGCCGAACAGGCCGCGCTCGAACTGATGACCAAGGCCGACGAACTCCGCAAGCAGCAGTCGGCGGTGGATGCGCAGCGGACCGAGCGGGAGAAGGTCAAGGACGTTGCCGCGGGAGACCGCGAGAAGCGGGCCGACGAGATCCGGGATCGGGTCAACCAACTCTCCGCCGAACGAGACAAACTCCGGGCGGAAGTCCCCGAAGAAGCCCTCCGTCTCTACGCCGAGCTGGTGCGTCAGCGGGGCGAAGAGGCCATGGCGCCCGTCGAGGAGCAGGACCGGCGCCGCCACGAGGCGACCTGCGGCTCCTGCATGATGAGCCTGCCTGTCGAGACGGTGAACTCGCTCATCAAGGGCGGGCAGCTCACCCGGTGCGTTTCCTGCGGCTGCCTCCTCTACATCGAGAAGGAACTGGCCGAAGCGATGCAGCCCGGTACCAATAAGCGAGGGGCGTCGGTCTGACGGATGGGCGGCGCGGTAGCCTGTCAGGCTGGTGCACGCGATCCAACCCGATATCACGCGCGACGAAGACGTCCCCGCCTGGGCGTGGCTCGTCCCCGTCGTTCTGCTGCTCTCCGCGACGCTCCCACACCTGAACGAGGGCGACTGGCAACGCACCGATAGCGCCCGCTACGCGGCCATCGGGCTCCAGGCCTGGCGAACCGGCGACCTCTGGACGTTGCAGTCCGAACCCGGACAACCGTACTTCAGCAAGCCCCCGCTCGCCCTCTGGATCCACGGCCTCGTGCTTCACGTGCTCGGGCCCGGCCCGATCGCCGCACGACTCCCCAGCGTCGCCGCGGCGGTCGCCTGCGTTCTCGTGACGATCTCCATCGCGCGCCGGCTCGCCGGAGGATGGGCCTCGATCTGGACCGGGTGCGTCTTCGCGCTGACCTACGAGTTCTTCCGTCGCTCGCGCGAGATTTCGCTCGATATGTGGCAGCTGCTCTTCGTGCTGCTCGCGCTGCATGCGTCCGTGGAGCGGCTGAGCCTCCGAC
>CAZMPE010000068.1:3327-9738 GCA_964567955.1 uncultured Phycisphaeraceae bacterium
GCGGCGACGGCAGGCGCGTGGGTCGGCCTCGCTCTCTTGTGCAAGCCGTTCGTAGCGATGCTTGTGCCGGCTTTGCTCGCCGGCTGGTTCGCGTGGGCCGGCAGACGCCGAGAGATTCGCGCGACGATTCTGGTAGGCCTCATCGCCCTCGCGGTGGCGGCGCCCTGGCATGTCTCCATGGTCATGATCCACGGCCAGGAGTTCACGCGCCAGTTTGTAGGCGCCGAGATCGGTGACCGCGTCATGGCACAGATGGCGGCCGGCGAGGGCGGGAACGAACCCTGGTGGTTCTACCTGGCCCAGATCGGGACGTCCTACTGGCCCTGGCTTGCCGTGGTCGCCATGGCGGCAGTGGCCATGGCGAGAGGCCGCCACTCTTCACCCGCCGGTCGCGCGGAGCGGCTCGCCATTCTCTGGACCGTCGGATGGCTGATCGTCCTCTCCGCGTTCCCCGATCGGCGTGACCGCTACGCCCTGCCGATGTACCCCTCGCTCGCGCTCCTCGTCGGGCCCTGGATAGCCGCGGCATTGGCCGAGAAGGGGCCCGGACTGCTCCGGCGCATCGGTGTGATCGGCGCTGCCGCCGGGCTCGTGCTCGCGTTCCTCCCGATCCGACTGCAACGCCCGGTCGATCCGCAATGGCCGGCGCTCTTTGACTGGCTCGATGCTCGCCGCGCGGCGGGAGAAGCGGCCGAACTCTGGCAGGGCGCGCTTGGCGTCGAACGGGGCGCCCGCCTCTACATCCGATACGGTCAGTGGCCGCGCACCACGCGCAACCGGCTGGGTGAGTTCGTCATTGATCGCGAGTCGCAGCCTCCGCCCGGCGCCTGGATCATCTACCACGCGCGCGACGGTCTCGCGCCGGGCGCCAATGAGTCAACGCTCTTCGAGAGCGGGCATGTCAAGGTTACAAGGCTGGGCGACGGCGGATGGAGCCCAATCGAGGCCCCGGACCCGGGCGGTTAGGCGCTCCCGTCACGCACCATCCAGCGGGAACAGACCGGATGTTTCTGCCGGGGGCTGCCATTTGAGCCCGAGGTGCTCGGCGCTCGCGCGCGTCAACTGGCGGCCGCGGCGCGTGCGGGCCAGAAACCCGATCTGCAGCAGGAACGGCTCGACGACGTCCTCGAGCGTGCCGGCATCTTCGTTGAGAGTCGCCGCCACCGCCTCGAGCCCCACCGGTCCGCCCTCGTAGACGTTGGCGATCGTCCGCAGGTAGGTCCGATCCAACTCGTCAAGCCCCAGATGGTCGACCGCCTCGAGCGCCAGAGCCGCCTCGACGATCTTCGCCGAGACGGCGCCGCGGGCCCGGACCTGCGCGAAATCCCGCACGCGCCGAAGCAGTCGATTGGCAATGCGCGGCGTTCCCCTGGAGCGCTCCGCGATCGCGCCGAGGGCGGACGTCTCCGGCGTCTCGACGCCGAGGAGCGTGCAACTCCGTCGGAGGATCACCAGCAGTTCCTCGGGCGTGTAGAACTTCAGGTGATGGACCAGCCCGAAACGCGACCGCAGCGGCGCCGACAGCAGCCCCGCCCGTGTCGTCGCCCCGATGAGCGTGAACGGCTTGCAGTTGATCTGAATCGTCCGTGCGTTCATCCCGCTGTCGACGCACACGTCGATCCGGAACTCTTCCATCGCGGGGTAAATGAACTCCTCAACGGCGATCGGAAGCCGGTGGATCTCGTCGATGAACAGCACATCTCCTGCCTGCAGACGCGTCAGCGACGCGACAAGGTCCGTCCCGCGGGCCAGCGCCGGCCCGCTTGTCGCGTGCACACGGCTGCCCATCTCCGTGGCGATCACGTGCGCGAGCGTCGTCTTGCCAAGCCCCGGCGGGCCGTGCAGCAGCACGTGCTCCATAGGGTCGCCGCGACCCTTCCCGGCCTCGATCGCGATCGACAGCCGCTCGATGAGTTCGCTCTGGCCCACGTACTCGGCGAGGCAGGTCGGCCGCAGGGACCAGTTGACCTGTTCCTCTTCGGGCCGCGATGCCGCCGGTGAGATGAGGCGTTCCGTCGCCATGGGTTCACAGTGTATCGGACAAAGCCCTTACGCGTGTGGAGCCGAGGTACCCGCGGCCGGAACTGAAAACCCCCGGGTCCTTCGACCCGGGGGATCAAGACCGAGGCTGTCCGGAAACGGACGGTTACCTGTCCAGACTGGCACGCGGATTCGCCGGACGCGACTCCTCGCGCTTCTCCCGGGGGAGCATGTCGTCCGCACAGGCCAGGTTGTACGCCGTTACCGCCGCGCACGTCGACGACTGCACCAGGTACTCGGGAATCGCCAGGTCCAGCCGGTCGTACTGCGTGTGCCACCCATAGCCGTAGTCGGCGCGGCCGACCTCATCCCAGAAGAACCCCGGAACACCCGCGGCTACGAACGACGCGTGATCGCTGCTCCCGCCGCCCGCCGAACGCATGAGATTCCGGATGGTCTGCACGTTCACTGGCATGTCGGGGAACGCCGCCGTCACGGGCGCGGTCGCCGCGGCCAGCATCGGGACCATGTCGGCCGTCCCGTGCAGGCCGCCCTCGTAGTTGGTCCCGCCGTCATCCACGAAGACGGCTGAAATGTTCGGCAGGATGTCCTTGAACTGATCCACGTAGGCCCGGGAACCAAGCAGCCCCTGCTCCTCGCCCGTCCACAGAATGAACCTGATGGTCCGCTTTGGCTTGGCGTTGGCGGCCATCAGGATCCGGGCCGCCTCGAGCGTCACGCAGGTTCCGGTTCCGTTGTCGGTCGTACCCCGGGAACCCGGCCCGTCCCAGGAGTCGATGTGTGCCGACACGATCACCAGTTGCTCGGGCCAGTGCGATCCGCGGATCTCGGCAACGGTGTTGTACACCGGGATCGGGCCCTTGGTGAACTGGTGGTTCAGTTCGAACTCAACGGCGATGGACACTCCGTCGGCAAGCCGCGAGTTGATGAAGTCATAATCCGATTGACGGATCTGCACTTCGGGATCCTGCGGCAGGTTGTCCATGCTCAGGCGGCGCCACTCCCGGATCGACGAGGTCCGAACGCGGTCGTCGCTGGAGCTGGAGAGGAATCCCGCCGGCCCCTCGCGCAGAACCCGCTCTTCGATCGCAACCTCGCTCGACTTGGGCGACTCAGGCTGAACTTCCGGCCGCTTGCCCCGGAACGACATCACGGCGCCGTCCGACATCGTGCGGGTCCCGCTCAACGCGCCGTCCTTGATCACGAACACATACGGCGCCGGCCCGCCCGTGCCCTCCCACGTGAACTTCAACTCCCCGGTCGAACCGTCGAATGCGGCGTCCTTGATCGAGCCTGAACGGTACCCCGGGAATCCGAACGTGCCGGTAATCGAGCCATCCGCTGCTCGCTGCCAGTCGAGTACAAAGGGCATGCCCTCCGAAGAAATGCGCCCCCCGACCGCCGAGCCCTCCCAGGGTCCGGAGACGCCATCGGCCGGGATGACGATCGCCTGCGGCGCGGCGGGCTTCTCTTCCGAGGATGCGCCCTTGCCGGACCATTTGGATCGCAGTTCCATGAAGAACGAGTTCCGGGCCGACATTCCGCCTGCAAACCCGCCGACACCCCGTCGCCCGCCCGGCCCCGACGCCTTGATCAGCATCCACGATCCCTTGATCTGATCGCGGACGGCCTCAAACTCCTCTTCGTTCGTCGGCATCCGGACGACCTTGCCCCGGACCGGACCATTGGTCCCGGCACCCCATGACAGCGTCGTGAACTCCAAGTCGCGCAGCGCCGAGTACGTCGTCTTCGCATCGGTGCCCTCTCCGACCGTGCGCGCCAGGAGCACCTTCCCGCTGCTCGGGCCGCGATCGAATCGGACCGGGATCTCACCCCATTGCCAGAGGTGCGCGTTCGTCAGGCCCCAGCTCTCGAATTGCTCGCGCGTCCAGCGATTGGCGGCTTCGGTACTGGAGGACCCCGTCAGCCGCGGGCCGATGTCGGTGCACAGATACGTCAGATGATCCATGACCTGGTTGCGGTTCTTTCCTTCGTCGATGATCCGCGCCACCGTCGCGGGGTCGCCCATCGAGATCATCGGAGCCGGCTGGAAGTTGCCGTCGATGATGACAAGCCGTTCGGTCGCCGCCTCGGGCGCCGCGGCGACGGGTGCGGTCATGCCGGCCGGACTGGCCGTCGTCTGGTTCCGGGCCGCGCACCCTGCGAGCAGAAGCAGCACGAGAGGGCCGACAATGCCGAACTGCCGCGAACGGGTCTGATTCCAAAGATCCATGGTGAACTCCCGTGTGAAAACCGCCGCCGACGCACCCCGGCGGCGGGCAACCGAACTCGACCACAGGGCCGCGCCCGATCGGGCACGTCCTCGAGCGATCACGATAGTGCAAGACCAGCCCTCGACGCTAGTTCATTGGCAGCTTCTTGGACTTCCAGAGCTCGACAAGCCTCTGCAGTTGAACGGGCTCGCGGATCGACCCGTTTGAAAGCTGAGCGCGGATCAACTCGCCCTTGGCGGTGTACAGGGCCGTTTGGGCGGGTCGATCTTCGCTGATCCTCGTCGTCAGCCGGAAGACCCCGGGCTTGTCCGAGGGCTGCTCCAGGGTGTCTCGCCGAACTCGGATATTCCCGAATTCGGACTGATACGTGTAGAAACCGTACTCCCTGGGCTCCCCGAAACGGGTCAACAGAGCCGGCAGAATCAGGGACTCGACCTGCGTGAGATACCCGTTGTCGGGCACGGTCGGACGTGCCGATTTGCCCTGCTGACCTCTCCCAGAGGTGCTCACATTCATGCTCGAGGCCGACCGGGCGCCGGTTTCAACCCATGTCTGCGGCGTCTTGTTGTTCGGTTGCCGGATCGCAAGTTGAAGCGTCCACGCCTCTTCCGACCGATCCGGCGACATGAAATACAACCCTTGACTGTCGTAAATCGTTTCTCCCTCGAGATTGCGCGCGTCGATCCGGACGAGGTAGCCCGGTTCGTGGTCGACCTCTCGCCACTTTTTCCTGTCGCGTGCCGGATCAAGCTCGCCGCGGGTTCCCACCCAGATCTTTACGTGCTGGTAGCCGAGTTCGGTGGCATCGGCATCGGCGCCCGTCGACGCTTCCTTGTACAACCGGTACCACTGCTCCCCGCGATCTTCGACCAGTGCCTTCATGTCCGCGGGCGAGAGCCTGGACATCAAGGTGATCCCAGCTTCGATCGCGACCCCGCGTGACGCCGCGACGGCTCCGTAATCAGCGAACTCGGCCGCCTTCACGAGCGATTCGTAGTTCAAGCGCGCCTTGGCGAGGTCCGGCTCGGTCGTGATGAGATCGAATGTGACGAATCTCCCGCCGCCGACGGAAAAGACCGTATATCCGCGGATCGCGGGGGCTTCCCCTTTGCTGCGGGGCAGCTTGACGTAGAACATCGAGCCCGTGCCCTGGTATCCCTTGATGACCAGGGCGTCATTCCGGTCGAAGACAAGGCCTGTGGTGTCGATCCGCTGAGTCTGCGGCCCGGACTTGGGATCGAGCTTCTGGTACTGAATCCCGACCGATTCGAGCAGCTGGCGGAGCACCTCTTCAGCGACTTCCTGATGGGTGGTCGCTGTGTTCTCGCTCTTCGGGGTCTGGATGCTGACCACCCACGAAGCATCCGGGAGGGGCGGCGTCACCACCACCGTTTCCAGGAGCCCGGCCCGCTGGGTCTGGGCCACAGCCCCTTCGGGCAGATACAGCGTCAGTCCGACGCTCTCCAGGCGGAAAGGCTGATCAGAGAGCCGGACCGTTCCTGGTGTTGCGGAAGGCTGGGCCGTCGCTCCCGCCGCCGAAACAGCGAGGAATACAGCCACAAGGGTCGCCGCCAGCCTGTTGGTACGCATGAGGAACTCCTCTTTGCATCTCGAGTCTACGGGGTTGGTGCCGTGCTGAACATCGTCGTTCCGGGACCCGGCGATTGACTCCCGCCCGGTCGGGGCGGGATCGGGCCGGGGCCCTGCAGAGGGCGGGTTGACTCTGGAGGCCAGCCCCTTATCCTTACCGGCTCGGTGCGGAACTCGAGTCCGGGACGGTGGGGCGGAGCCCTATCGGGGCCGTCGTTGACCCGGACTGGAGATCACGGCGAGTTGGATTGTTCATTCCCGACCGGCGGCTGTGCGCCGGGCGGGGTACACGCCCGAATGTCGGGCGCGTGTCGTTCGAGGTGTTCGGGCACGTTGTAAAGGCTTCTTCATGACGGGCGGAAAGATCAGGATCAGGATGGAGGCCTACGACCACCTCGCCCTCGACGCGTCGGCGAAGGAGATCGTGGACCACGCCAAGCGCACCAACGCGAAGGTGGCCGGTCCGATCCCGCTCCCCACGCGGATCGAGAAGTACACGGTGCTCCGCAGCGTGTTCGTGGACAAGAAGAGCCGCGAGCAGTACGAGATCCGGACCCACAAGCGCGTGGTGGACATCACCGAACCG
>CAZMPE010000069.1:0-9605 GCA_964567955.1 uncultured Phycisphaeraceae bacterium
CTCGCCGACTTCGGGTGCTTCCAGACGAACTTCGCGGTGGGGTGCCCGTAGCGGGGCCCGGGCGCCGGGGTTGCGCCCGGCCATTTGTCGTGCTCCCGGCAAGGTCCGCGGCCCATTCGCGTGCCGCGGCCAGTTGCCCGGGCGGGAGCGATCCCTCCAACCGCCGAAGGTGGTATTCGGCGTTTCCCGCGATGGCGCGATCGAAGTGCGACAGGTCCCAGACCGCCGCGCCCCGGTAGCCGTGACCGGTGATCAACCGGGCGGCGAGGGGAGGGTCCCCTTCGGGGTCCGGGATGAACTCGAGCGGGAACACGATGCCCTGGTCGTCGGCCGTCAGCGTCAAGAGGCTTCGCCCGGTGTCGTCGTCCCAGATCCGGATCATGCCGTCGGCGCTCTCACTGGCCATGAGTCGCCCGTCTTCCGACCAGGCGATGGACCAGACGATTTCGCGGTGCCCGCGCAGCTCGCGAAGGGTCTGTCGCGTCGCGAGATCGAAGATGCGGATGCGCCGTTCGCCGTCGCCCAGTGCGAAGCGTGTGCCGTCGGGGCTTACGGCGAGCGCCCAGTACCCGGTGTCCTCGTTCCATGAGTCGACGACGGATCCGTCGGAGGGGTTGATGTCGAAGAGAGCGCCCCGTTCGTTGTTCGCGAGCAGCCGCCGGCCGTCGGGGGTGAAGCGGACCATCCGCGCGTTGCCGGGCCCTGTGTCGATGTCCGCCGTGATCGACCAGTCACCGGTGCGCCACAGCCGCACGCGTCCGTCGTGGCCGCTTGTGGCCAGCAGCGTCCCATCGGGCGAGAACCGAAGATTCGTGATGGTCGGATGCGCCTCGAACTCCGTCAGCACTCGGCGCGTCGGAACATCCCACACGCGCACCTTGCCGTCCGCCGAACCGGTGGCGAGCCGGAGGCCGTCGTGGCTGAAGGTTATGTCGAAGATGCGGGTTCGTCGCCCGGGAAGCGAGCCCAGGTGCGCGAGGTCGGAAGCGCGCCAGAGATTGGGCGCGCCCGATTCATTGACCGTCGCGATGACTGTTCCGTCGCGGGCAACGGCCGCCAGGTTGAGGTACGCGCGAAACTCGGCCGGTGGCTCGAGCCATCTCCTCGGGCCGTCGGGGGGTGTGTCCCAGAGCCGTACCGTGCCGTCCGCGGCGGTGGTGGCGATACGGGACGCGGGCGGGCTATACGCGAGCTGAACGATCTGGCTGCTGCTCGAAGCGAGCACGTCCGGGCGCGCCCCGTCCACCGCCTCGCAGCTGTAGATGTTCCATTGGTCGCAGAAGAGAACACGCCGACCATCGGGGGTGAAATGAACGCCGCGGGCGTCCCAGGGCTGGGTGCGGGCGGACACTCCATCCGGCGCGAGGGTGTCGGCATTCCAGAAACGAACAACTCCCCCGATCGCGGTCGTCGCGATGCGTCGGCCATCGGGCGAGAAGGCGGCGGAGAGCAGGTTCCCGGCCGCGCGTTGGTGAGCGATCGGGGCGAGGGTCCGCGTGTCCCAGACCCGGAAGCCGTCCGCGCCGGAGGTGACCAGTCGCGCGCCGTCGGAACTGAAGGCGACGTGGGCGATGGCGCTGTCGTGTGTGCCCAGGTCGCCGAGCGGCTCAAGCGTCAGGGGGTCCCACAGCCGGACAGCCCGTTCCGGGTTCATCCTGAGGTCGGGGCCCACGGAAACGAGCAACCGCGAATCGAGGGAGAGCGCGATCCAGAACCGGCTGGGGGAATGAGCCTCGACCGAACGGACGTGAGCGCCGCGAACCAGGTCCCATTGGCTGATCCGGCCGTCGGCGCTGCTGACCAGGGCCGTGCGATTGTCGTTGAGTATGGCGACGCTGCGCACGCTCGACGGAGATCCGGCGAGCGTCGCGCGCGGTTCGCCCGTGGCCCCGTCCCACAGGCGCAGCCGGCCGACGTGATCGCCGGAGAGCAAGAGCGTGCCGTCGGCCGAGAAGCCGACACCGTGCGTCGCCGCCTCGTGCCCGACCAGGGTCGCGCGACAGGGGTAACGCGCGTAGGTATCTCGGAGCGCCCAGCGCGTGTCGGATGCGGCCGGGTCGCGCGCGTGCAGATCCCACAGAAGAGCCTCGCCCGCGCCCCCCGAGCCCGCGGCGACGAGGAGCCGGGCGCGCTCGATGTTACTGGTGCGGAGTTCGGCCGCGAGCGCGGCCCGAGCGGCGGATTCCGCCGCCCTCGCCCCCGCTTCACGTTTCGCAAGGCCCCGAAACGACGCCGCCGAGACGGCCGCCGCGACTCCGAGCGCCCCCAGGAGCAGGGCGAACGCCGCGCCGGCGCCGACCGCCCATCGGTAGCGCCGGATCTGCTTGCGCAGGACGTACAGCGAGGACTCCCGGCGCGCCTCGATCGGTTCTCCGGCCAGAAACCGCCTCAGGTCATCGCGGAGGTCGACCGCGGACTGGTAGCGGCGCGAGCGGTCCTTCTCGAGCGCCTTGGCCGCGATGGCTTCGATGTCGCCGCGGAGTTGCGGGTCGATGCGCCCCAGGGGCACGGGCTCGCGATCACGCAACGCGATGGCGGCCTGGGCAACGCTCAGCCCCTCGATCACGACGGGCGGCCTCCCGGCGAGAAGCTCGTAGAGGATGACCCCCATCGCGTAGACATCCGATCGGGAGTCGACGGCGCGGGGGTCGCCATCGATCTGCTCCGGGCTCATGTAGCCGATCGTGCCGATGATCTGGCCCGCCCCTGTGATGGTGTGATCGGGAGCGTCGTCGCCCGTCAGGCGCGCCACGCCGAAATCGAGGATCTTGGGCTGTGCGGGGCGACCGCTATCGCCCCCGACGACCAAGATGTTCGCGGGTTTGAGGTCGCGGTGGATGACCCCGCGCAAGTGCGCATGCTCGACCGCGTCGCACACGGCCGCGAGGAGCTCGAGGCGGCCGCGCACGTCCATCGAGCGTGCGAACTCGGTGAGCACCTGCCCCCGGACCAGTTCCATGACCATGTAGGGCCGGCGCGTCCCTTCGGCGTCGGTGAATCCCGCTTCGAACAGCTGCGCGATCCCGGGATGCTGCAGCGACGCCAGGGCCTCCGCCTCGTACGTGAATCGGCGGAGGAGCGCCGGTGTCACGATTTCGGGGCGGATCACCTTCAGCGCGACGCGCCGATGAGGGAACTCCTGCTCGGCCTCGTAGACCACACCCATGCCGCCGCGACCGATCTCATGGATGATTCGGAACTCCCCGACACGCTCCGGCGCCGGGGCAGTCTGGCCGACGATCAGCGCGGCCGCGGCGTCGGCTGCGGGCCGATCGAGCAGCCCGTTCGTGCGCCCGTGGCAGGCGAGCAAGGCTTCGACTTCGGCACAGGTGGAAGGCTGCTCGCCTCGGGCACGATCGAGGAGGGCCTCACGCTCCCCTGCGGACGCACCGATGGCCGCCTCAAAGAGGCGGCGCGTGCGGGTTTCGCGATCGGCGGCGTCGGATGCCGGCATGTCGGTCATTCTACCGGACGCTCAGGTCGGGATGGGCGGAATCGGCGGCGGCGCGTCCGGTCCATCCGTGCACTTCCGCTCGATCTCCCTCATCAGGCGCGCCCGCGCGTACACCCACTCGTTCTTAACGGTGGACGGCGACAGACCCAACGCCTCGGCGGTCTGCTCCACGGTCAGGCCCGCGAAGAAGCGGAGCATCACGACTTCGTACTGGCGCGGGTCGTGCCGCAGGAGCCCCTCCAGAACCTCGTCGAGCGCCAGCAGTTCGTCGGCCGCGCGTTCCGGCCCGGCCATGTTGCGGAGGGCGGGCAGCGTCGAGTCGGCCGGCAGCGGGCCCGCGCGGGGGCGCGTGGCCCGCACGTGCCGGGCTCGATCGACGAGGATCCGCCGCATCGCGAGCGCGGCGGCGCCGAAGAAGTGGGCCCGGCTCTTCCACGGCACATCGCGCGTGCCGATCAGCCTGAGGTAGGCTTCATTGACCAGGGCGGTGGGCTGCAGCGTCTGCCCGCCGGCCTCACGATTCATGAGGCCGCCGGCCACACGCCGCAACTCGTCGAAAACGACGGGAAAGAGGCGGTCCGTGGCCAGGGGGTCTCCCGCCGCTGCATCGCCGAGCATCCGGGCAACCCGTGTTTGGATCTCGGTCGGCACGGCAACCTGATCCTAGCGCCGAATTCTTTGGCCTGTCGGGCCCGGCCGCACGCATGGAACACAGGACAACCCGGAGATCCGACATGAGAACACTCTTCATCGCCGCCGCGGCCGTCGCGCTTTGCACCCTCGCCCACGGCCAGCCCGATCGGTGGATGGATACGCCGACGCCGTGGGGCTATATCTACGCGGCGAACTCGACGCAGATCAACAACTCGATCGGTACGGGTTCGCGTCCCTTCAGCATTGAACTCGCGGCGACCGGGCAGCCCAGCACTTACGACACGCTGTTCGTCGCGAACAGCGGGGCGTACGCTGTGTCCGGGTCGTTGGTCACCTACGGCCAGACGCCGACGGGGCTGGGAACCTGGCTCAGCGCCAACGGGCTGCGGCTGCTGGATCTCGAGGCGTTCGACAACGGGGCCGGCACCCTGTTCATGACGGCGATCGGCGTGCCGAATAGCGGGTCAACGGCGGCGCCCGGATGGGGCTGGGTCTACAACGTGACGGCCCAGCAGGTCGCCAACTGGATCAGCGGCACCAACCTCCGGCTGATCGATCTCGATACGTACGTGCTCGGCGGGACGAAGTACTACAGCGCCGTCGCTGTCCCCAACGTCGGGGCCAACGCTCAATCGTGGTGGTACTACTTCAACGTCACCGAGTCGGAAGTCGTGACGTACCTGACGCAGAACGACGCCCGCCTGATCAGCCTGGCGGTCGAGAGCGGCGGGACGATATCGAGCCCGGCGCGCTTCACCGTTGTGATGGTGGGCCAGAACCCGGGGGCCGGATGGTTCCACGGGAACCTGTCCGGGCAGCAGGTCAACGACCTGGTGGCCCAGTACGGGGCGCGCCTGACGACCCTGCGCCGCTACACGAACTGGCTTGGCTCGACGCGGTATGCGGCGGCGATGGTGGACAACGCCAACCCGCAAACCCGGCGCATCCGCGACATCCTGTGGGCGAACACGGACGGCATTACCGGCTTCACGCTCAAGCAGTTGAACGGACCATGGCTCGCGGGAGTCAACGAGACCTTCCCGTTCGAGCCGTGCAGCACGGTGAAACTGCTGCACGGCATCTATGCCATCCGTCAGTGCGCCCTGGGCCTGGACGCGCTGACAAACAATGTCGAATACAAGAACAAGTGTGCATCGTGCCCCTTCACGTGGACCTGCTCAAGCCAGTTCCATTCCCTGTCGCAATCGATCCGGCTGATGCTCGAGCCCAGCGATAACAACGCGCTCATCGCCCTGGAAAAACGCTACGGACTGGCGAACATCAACGGCTTTGCCGATTCGATCGGGTGCCCGAACATCGAGATCCTGCGGCAGGACTGCCAGTGCGGGGTTGTGCTCAACACGGCAACGACCGCACAGATGACGAGCATGATTGAGCAGGCGACCGACGGGACCCTCTTCAGCAGCGCGTGGACCGAAGTGCTCCTGGACCACATGAACGATCTGGACACGCTGGGCTACGCCGCATACCCCACGCTCAGCAGCGTCATCAACCAGGAGGCCGCGGCGATCAACCTGCCCACGGAGGTACGGAACATGTTCCGCGGCGAGGTTCGATACGCGAACAAGGGCGGCTCGTACGAGTGCGCCGGGCCGGTCGCGTGGGGAACGGAGGGCGGATGGGCGAGTATCCCGTTCAAGCTGAACTTCATCGGCAACTGGATCAGCGTGCCGCGGAAGTACGCTTTCGCTCTGTTCGGCCACAACAGTTCAACGCTTCCGACCATCGTGTACAGCATGAAGGAGGAGATGCTGCGCGAGCAGATCGCCCAGGCCCTGGCGAGCTGGAAGACGGCGTGTGGGCCGCTGATCGAGACTCAACCCCAGGGCGCGTCCGTCGCCTCCGGGGCAAACGTGATGTTCGAATCGACGGCTACGGCGTTCGGGCAGACGGTCAGCTACCAATGGCGGAAGAACGGGGTGAATCTCGCACCCGTTCCGGGGCACATTACCGGCGTCACTTCGTCGATCCTCAGCATCACCGGTGTCACCTCCGCCGACGCGGGGACGTACACGTGCCTGACCAGCACCGGCTGCGGCGCGCAGCTAAGCGCCGGCGCGGTGCTGAGCGTGACCTGCTACGCCGACTGCAACGGCGACGGCCTGCTGAACCTCGCCGACTTCGGGTGCTTCCAGACAAAGTTCGCGACCGGCAACATGTACGCCGACTGCAACGGCGATCAGCTGCTCAATCTCGCCGACTTCGGGTGCTTCCAGACGAAGTTCGCGATCGGCTGCCCCTGAGCCGCGAATGGGCCGCCCATCCGCCGCGCGCCATCGATCCGGCGGCCGATCGCGCCGACACCCCGTCACGCCCCATAACGCCCTATGACCGCCCGCGCGAGGCCCAAAAACGCCTCGACAGACACCGGAACAGGCGATAAGCTCCGGTTCTTCGCCGGTCGCGGGGCAAATGAGGACCGGAGGCTCCCGAGAGATGCACGTTCATGCCGGTACGTTGTTGGCCGCGGCCGCGGCGGGAATCGCAGCCGGTGTTGCGCGCGGACAGGCATCGTTCGCCGGCCTTGGCGGCGTTTTCGGCGGCGACCCGACGGTGCTGTGCAACTCGGTTTCCGGCGACGGATCGGTGGCGGTCGGCTGGGGCGCGTTCGTCGCCAACGGCGGCGGGTACCACTGGAAGAACGGCATCTTCACACCGATCGGCGATCTCCCCGCGGGGCTCGTTGCCAGCGCCGGCGTGAAGGTCTCGGTCGACGGCACGGTGATCGTCGGGCAGAGCCACTCGGCCTTCGGGGCGCAGGCTTTTCGCTGGACGGCCGGCGGCGGCATCGTCGGCCTCGGGTTCCTGACCGGCAATGTGGCGCAGAGCTGGGCTCGGGACGTGAGCGGCAACGGCTCGATCATCGTCGGGTCGAGCCACAACAACTCCGGCAATGTCGAGGCCTTCCGCTGGCAGGGCGTGATGGTGGGGCTCGGCGACCTCCCGGGGGGCACGTTCTACAGCGTGGCGACGGGCGTCTCGGCCGACGGGCTGCTGATCTGCGGCACCTCGGCCGGCCCGCTCGGCAACGAGGCCGTCCTGTGGACCGGCGGCAGCATCTTCAGCCTCGGCACACTCCTGGGGATGGGCGGTCAGAGCAGCGCCGTGGCCATCTCGCCGGACGGATCGGCCATCGTCGGCAAGAGCGACAGCACACAGGGAGAGCAGGCCTTCCGATGGAAGGCGGGCATCATGATCGGCCTGGGCGACCTGCCCGGCGGCGCCTTCTCCAGCGCGGCCCTGGACTCCAGCGTGCTGGGCCAGATCGTCGTCGGCACGAGCGACTCGGCCTCGGGCGCGCAGGCCTTCATCTGGCACCAGGCCACCGGCCAGATGCGGGCGCTGAAGGAATACCTCGAGACCGTCCACGGACTCTCCCTCGGCGGCTGGAACCTCACGGCCGCCACCGGCATCTCCGATGACGGACTGACCATCGTGGGCAACGGCACGAATCCATGTGGGCTGTCGGAGGGGTGGATCGTGCGCCTCAGCCCGCCCGCGGTGCTGCCGTGCAGGCCCGACTTCAACCGCGACGGCCTGCTCAACCTCGCGGATTTCGGGTCGTTCCAGAGCGGCTTCGCCCTCCTCAACCGGCGTGCCGACACCAACGGCGACTGCCAGCTGAACCTCGCGGACTTCGGGCTCTTCCAGAACGGGTTCGCCCTCGGGTGTCCGTGATGGCGTCCGGCCGTGCGGCGGCGATGAATGAATCCCGGCACGAGTTGCAGCCCATTCATGTTGTAGCTTTCGGCCACGCCGTGGTACACTGGCCGGAGATTGCGCGCGGATCCGAGCGTTCGTTCTGGTCCGTCCGGTGGATCCTGGCCATTTCGGAGGTTTCCATGTTCATCCGTTCGTTCCGCGCCGTGTGTCTGTCTGCGCTCGCTTTTGCGGCGCCCTGTGCTCCGGCGCAGCCGCTGGGCACGGCCTTTACATACCAGGGCGAGCTGCGCACCTCCGGCGTGCCCGCGAGCGGGCCGCACGACCTGCGCTTCCGGCTGTACGACGCCCAAGCGGGCGGGTCGCAGCTGGGCGCGACGGTCTGCACCGACAACGTGAGCCTTTCGAACGGGCGGTTCACGGTGGCGCTGGACTTCGGCGCCCAGTTCGCCGGGCAGCGGCGCTGGCTCGAGATCGAGGTCCGCGCCGACACCGGGCTGGACTGCGGCAACGTGACCGGGTTCGTGCCGCTGGCCCCGCGACAGGAACTCGCCGGCGCGCCCAACGCGCTCTTTGCGCTGAACGCCGCGAATGCCGCGATCGCGACCAACGCCACGCAGCTCAACGGGCAGGCGGCGTCGTTCTACCAGAACGCGGCGAACCTGACCGGGACGCTGCCGGGCGGGCTGCTGGGCGGGACGTACTCCGGCGCTCTGACTCTCAGCAACGCGGGCAACATCTTCTCCGGACAGGGCGCAGGACTGACCAGCCTCAATGCCTCGAACATCACCAGCGGCACGCTCGACGCGGCGCGAATGCCTATCCCGCTGATGCTGTCAGGCAGCGCAGCCTCCACTATTGAAGGGATCACCAGCCATTCCAGCGGCGCGGGGGTTGTCGGGCGATCCACATCGATCACGGGCCTCACCTACGGCGGCCTGTTCACCAACACGAGCCCCGATGGGCGCGGGGTCTTTGCGGAAACCACCGCGACGAGCGGTTTGGCCATCGCCGGCGAGTTTCGCGCCGCCAGTTCCATCGGTCGGGGCGTCTTCGGCTGGGCCATGTCGCCCACGGGCGTGACGTACGGTCTCATCGGCCAGAGCGACAGCAACAGCGGTACGGGCGTCTCCGGCTATGTCAGCGCCTCGAGCGGCGCGACCTACGGCGGTCGATTCATCAGCAACAGCACCAGCGGGAGAGGCGTTTACGGCGAAGCACTCTCGACTACTGGTAACGCCTACGGCGGCGAGTTCCGCAGCGCAAGCACCCTCGGGATCGGTGTATTGGCGCGTGCGACAGCCGCTACGGGGAACAACTACGGCGTCTGGGGCCAGAGCGCGAGCACGACCGGCCACGGTGTCTTCGGCTTGGCCAATTCAAGCATCGGCGCGAACTATGGCGTGCGCGGCCAGAGCGACAGCAACGCGGGCTCAGGGGTTTGGGGTTACGCCAGCGCGGCCACGGGTGAAACATTCGGTGGACGCTTCCAGAGTGACAGCCCCGACGGGCGTGGCGTCTACGGGCTCGCCGCTTCGACCGCCAACAGCACCGCGGCCGGCGTGTGGGGCGTAAGTTACGCGGCGCTAGGCATCGGCGTGGCCGGTGTGGGAGCGGGGCGCGGCGTGTGGGGTTCTTCCGGAACGTCAGTCAACGGCACCGCGTTCAACACGGGCGGTTTCTTCGAGTCCATGGGCTCGCAGGGCAACGGGGTCATCGGAGTGAACTACGGGCCAGAGGATGGCCAGGGCATTGGTGTCTTGGGCAGTACAAGCAGTTCCAATGGCGCAGGCGTCGTCGGCACCTTTACGGGCTC
>CAZMPE010000070.1:0-9518 GCA_964567955.1 uncultured Phycisphaeraceae bacterium
GTCGGCGGAGGCGATCCTGACCGAGGGGCTGAGCACGGCCCGGGCGGAGGGGAAGAACGTGTTCCTGCACTTCGGCGCGCCGTGGTGCGGGTGGTGCCACCGGCTCGAGAACTGGATGGCCCGCGAGGACATCGGCGCGATCCTGGCCAAGGACTTTGTCGATGTGAAGATCGACCAGGACCGGACGATCGACGCCGGAGCGATCATGAAGAAGTACAACACGACCGGCGGACGCGGCATCCCGTGGTTCGCGATCGTGACGCCGGACGGCAAAGGGCTGATCACCAGCGACGCCGAGACCGGGAACGTGGGCTTCCCGTTCGAGCCGCACGAGATCGAACACTTCATGGTGATGTTGCGCAAGGCCGCGAAGAACATGACGCCCGCTGATCTGACGCGGATCGAAGAGTCGCTGGCGGAGGGGAAGAAGAACGCCGGCGGATGATCTCTGGGCGGCAGACGAATCCGTAACCCCTGACAAGGCAGCTGGTTGCGACCGAATCCCGAAAAAATCGTGCTCTGAAGGACCCCCCCGGGTACAGTGGGTTGGCCAAGAGAGAGATGCCTTGGTGAGAGCGGCGGGGCGCCTTGGAGGCGGGCGCGGCCGTCGCGGTGCGCGTGCCCACTCGGGCCGGCGCACGGACCGGGAAGGAGCACGGAATGCGCATCATCATCCGCCCGTCGCTGACGCCGAATTTGCACCTGGATGTGACGAACGCGGTGATCGCCGCGATCGCATCTGAACTGGCGAGGGTGCAGCCGGGGAACGACACGCTCAACTGGCTGGAGGCCGAGCGCGCGATCAACGAGATGGTGGGCGGGGGGACGGCGCAGGTGCCGCGCCGGTCCATCGAAGACTCGCCGGATGGACTGCGGGACCGCCCGATGCGTGACGAGATGTCGCGGTTTGCCCGTGCGCAGCCGGACGACCTCTTCGACGAGCGGCCGCCGATGTCGAGCACGCGTGGGTGAGATTCAGGACGGCAGGGTGAGACCGACGGGCTGCGGACGGACGGCGTGCGACGGCGCGATCGCCAGGCCCAGCCCGACCCGCTTGCCGCCCTGCATGGGCGGGATCCCGTCCTGATCGATGATCCGCTGGATGGCCATGATTCCCTCGAGGAGCATCTCCGGGCGGGGCGGGCAGCCGGGGATGTAGACGTCGACGGGGATGAACTGGTCGATGCCCTGCACGACGGCGTAGGTGTCGAAGACCCCCCCTGTGGAGGCGCAGGCGCCCATGGAGATGACCCACTTGGGCTCGGCCATCTGCTGGTAGATGCGCTGGAGGACCGGCATCATCTTGATCGAGACGCGTCCGGCGACGATGCACAGATCGGCCTGCCGGGGGCTGAAGCGCATGGCCTCGGCCCCGAACCGGGCGACGTCGAAGCGGCTGCAGGCGGTGGCCATGAGCTCGATGCCGCAGCAGGCGGTCGCGAAGGGGATCGGCCAGAGCGAACTCCGCCGCGCCCAGTTGACGACTCGACGCAACTGGGTCGTCAGGATGCTGTCCACGGGCAGTGCTGCTTCAAGACCCATTCGGTTCTCCCGGCGTGCGTCCGGTGCGACGCTGGTCCATCCTAGACGATCCATCGGTCATTGGTCGGGCGTGATGTACTTGCCCTTGCGCCTGAGCGGGGTCGGTTTCCGGGCCCGTTCGTAGTCGGGATTGTCCGGGTCCTCGATCGTCGTGCGGTCCGCGCCGAAGCCCTTGGCGCCGACGGTTCGGCTGTAGCATCCGGCGGTCATCGCCAGCGCGGCGAGACCGAGGAGCACGAGGGCAAGTCTGTTGAAACGCCTCATTCCGGACCCTCCCGGGGGGACGCGGGAATGGTACGCGCGGGGGAAGTCTCAGGCGGTCGATGGTTGTGATTCGCCCGGTGCGGGCGGGGCCTGCGGGGGGGCCAGCGAGGCGAGCGTCCGGCCCTTCATCGAATCGAGGCGGGAACGGCGCAGGTCGGCGGCAAACCCGTTCTCGGAGGGCGTCGACCCGGCCATCCGATCGCCGAGGGCGAGCACCTCGGTAACCTCGATGTGATCGGGAGAGCGGGCGAGCGTGTAGGTTTTCGCGTCGTCGGGCCCCAGCACGCGGTGGACGAAACCGGCCTCGGTGAGGTGTTTGAGCATCTGCTCGACGATCGGGCGCCCGAGCCCCACTCGCTCGGCGAGCTTGGGCGCCTCGGCGGGCTCGCCGGCGCTGAATCGATCGGCGAGAGCGAGCATGACCGCGAGGATCGCGGAGGGGTCGACGATGACCGGCTCGGTCTCGTCCTCTTCGGGCAGCGCGACGGTCCGCGCCTGGATGTGCTGAATGTGGTACGAGATCTGCAGGCCGAAGAGGACGATGAGCCAGGTGAAGTAGATCCAGAGCAGGAAAAGCGGGAGCAGCGCGATCGAGCCGTAGAGACGACCGTAGTTGTCCGAGGCGCTCATCCTGATGTACTGCGTGAACGCCCACTTGCCGGTCTCCCAGAGGAGCGCCGCGACGAGCGCGCCCGCGATCGCCGCGTTGAACTTCACCCGTGTGTTGGGGACGGTTGTGTAGGCGAGCAGGAAGAAGAGCGTGCTGATCGCAACGGTCACCGCAAA
Source organism: uncultured Phycisphaeraceae bacterium (assembly GCA_964567955.1). Classification (GTDB taxonomy): domain Bacteria; phylum Planctomycetota; class Phycisphaerae; order Phycisphaerales; family UBA1924; genus CAZMPE01. The sequence continues at coordinate 2,593 of CAZMPE010000070.1, forward strand.
GCCGATGACGCCGATGGTGATCCCGCCGCCGCCGATGACGCCGTTGCTCGTGGCGAGCTCGACCGCCCAGGACTTGAACTGCTCGCCGACATAGAACGTCGCGAAGAGTCCCAGCGACCCAAGCGTGAGGAGCGTCCAGTACTGGGTGATGCGTCGGACCCAGGTGCGCCCGACGGGGACGCGGTAAATCTGGTTGAAGGCGCGTTCGATCTCGACGAGCGTCGCCATCGCCGCGTAGATGAGCATCGCGAGGCCGATCCAGCCGATCGCGGCGAACTGGATGCTGTTGGCCCGTCCGACGAGGTCCTTGATCCACTGGTCGAGCCGCGCCGCTCCCCCGTCGGGCGCCGTCTCCGGCTGATCGTCCGGGTGCAGGCTGACCGGCGGCCTGCCCGGTTCCAGCTCGGGCTCGACGCGCTCGCTGACCGCGATGTCGGCCAGCCCGGCGTACTGGAGCGAGTCGCTGAGCAGGCGGGCGATGTGCTCGTCCGTCGTGAACGACTTGAGCACGACCAGCGCGACCACGATCATGGGGATCATCCCGAAGATGGTGCGGTAGGACAGAGCCGCGGCCATCTGGGGGATTCGCGAGCGGCGGGCGTCCGCCGCGGTCTCGCGGATCGCCTTGGCGGTCGGGCGCATGCCGGTGCGGCTGACCTCGGGCCCCTTGCGGAAGAGCGCGATCGTGCTCCGGACTCGCGCACCGAGCCGGCTGCCGGTGTCCTTGGGCTGGTTCATCGGCGCGGCCCCCGGCCCCGGCGGGGCGCCGGATCGGGCTTCCCGGCGGGTTGGCGTCGTTGGGCACGGCCGGGAGGGCGAACTCTCGATTTCTGCGCGGACCCGGCGTGCGGCTTTGCTGCCTTGCGCAGGGCATGGATCTCTTCACGCTCGAGTTCGCGCCACTGGCCGCGGGCGAGCCCGCTCAGGGCCAGTGGCCCGATCGACACCAGCTCGAGCCGCCTGAGCGGGAATCCGGCTCGGGTGAGAACCGGACGGACGAGCGGGCTGCGGCCCTCCTTGAGTGTCAGTTCGAGGGTGGTCCGGTCGCCCGCCTGATCGCGGATAGCCAGTTCCACGCGCGATGTGTGCAACTGGCCGGCGCGATGGGCGATCTTGGCCTGGGCGCGGGCGATGTCGCGCTGGAGCCCCTGAACGATGAGCGGCGTCGGCGTGCCGCGGATGACGGCCTGGTAAACCCTCGGGATGAGGGAGCTGGGGTGCGTCAGGACGCGGGCCAGTTCGCCGTCGTTGGTCAAGAGGACCAGCCCCGTGGCCTCGTACTCCAGGCGGCCCACCGGATAGAGGCGGACCCCCGAGGGGTGCTTGACGAGGTCGAGGACCGTCTTGCGCTCCGCCCCGGGCTCGTCCGCGGTCGTGGACAGGACCCGCTCGGGCTTGTTGAGCATCACGTACAGGCGACGCTCGGGCGGGCGGAGGGGGCGGCCGTCGACGGTGATCCGATCGACTCCGGGGTCCACGAAGACCGGAAGCCGGGAGACGACCGTGCCGTTTACGGCGACCCGTCCCCGCTCGATCATGGCTTCGCAGGCCCGGCGCGCGGCCACGCCGGCATCGGCAAGGACGCGCTGCAGCCTCACCCCCTTGTCGGGTTGTGAGTTCGGCGCGCTTTTCCTGGATCCATTGTGCCGCACAACGAGAGTGTATTCAGGCGGCCCGGTCCGGCCGGGCGCTCCCGAAACGTCAAGCGGAGGGCGGAACAAGGCCGATTCAACGGGTCAAGGAAGCGCATCCATGACCGTTACAGCCACCGCCGACCCGACAGCCGAGGTCTTCCTGTCCCCCCGCGTGGTCGACGCGGCGGCGTTTCATGAGTTCGCGGCGGCGTTGCGGACGCTCGTCGGGCGCGCGGCGGACCAGCATCGGACGCTCGATTCCACTCTCACCAGGTCGGAAGCGGTGCTCAAGCAGCTTTCGATGACGCCGGGCGGAGGTGATTCGAAGGCGATCGCTCCGAGAGGTTCCGCGCTCGAGACGCGGCTTGCCGAGCTCGAGGCGCGGGTCACCCGTGCGCTGGATCGGCCCGCCGCGTCCCCGGCGGAGACGGACCGGTTCGACTCGGCCGAGATGGAGGCGATGATCGAGCGATCCGTCCTGCGCGTGCTGGCGACGCTCGGGGGGACCCCCGGCGAGGCACGGATCGAGGCGGCGATCCGGCAGAGGCTGTCGGAGGCCGAATCGACGCTGGCGCGTGTCGTGGAGCGGTCGATCGGCCGGCTGGGCTCGGTGGCGGCGGACGCGGAGGCGTACGCGTCGGAGGCGTGCCGCAACGCGCGCGCGACCCTTGACACAACGAAGTCGCAGTTCGACGCGTTCGGGGCGCGCCTGGCCGGATCGGTTGAGGCGTGTCAGTCGCGACTGGAACCGCTGCACGCCCAGGTGGAGCGGCAGACGGCGGACCTTGAGGGGCGGTTGCGGCGCGTGTCGGACGAGATCACACGCACGGCGTTCCCGGGCCTGAAGTCACTGACCGTGTTGTGCGAGAGGGCGTCCGCCGTGCTCGGTTGCGAGCCGGGGTCGGGGGCTTCGCCGACGCCGGGCAGTCTGTCGGACCTCGTCCCCCGCTCCGAGGCGCTGCGGGAGACGGCCGATTTCGCCGCGCGGCAGCTGGAGGCCGTGCGCGAGCAGGCCGAGCACGCGCGGCGCCTCCTCAGCGAGACGCTGACCGGGACCGCGGCGGCGCTGGACGAACTGACGACGCGTCAGGAGACGCTGCGCGACGATCTGGCCAAGGCGCTTGAGACAGCCGATCGGGCCCGCCAATCCCTCGAGAAACTCGGCACCAAGCTCCTCCAGGAGGCGGACAAGTCCGGCGGCGTCGCCGAGAAGACCCTTGAGGCGCCGACGCCGCGTCAAGCCCGCGCCGCGACGACGGAGCCGACCGAACCGCGGCCGACGAATCGCCGCAAGACGCGACCGCGCTGAGTCCAACGCGTCGAAACGACGCGCCGGCGAAGTCGACGTTGCGCGGAGTCTTCGCGGGTCGCTGGGGTCGGGGTCAATAGCTGGAGAACGCGATCTCGAAGAGGATGAAGTCGTCGATGTTGAGGACGCCGTTCTTGTCGAAGTCGGCGTTCATGTCGCCGCGGGCGAACTGCGTCTGGAACTTGCCGAAGTCGGCGAGGTTGAGGACGCCGTCGAGGTTGAAGTCGGGCCAGATGAAGAAGACGTCGCGCTGAATCCGCTGGATCGGCGTGTTGCGCAGGATGATGTCCGAGAGTCGCGTGTTGAAGAGTTCGATGGTCTCGGCGGGCGAGAACTGGTTGTTCTGGTACCAGAAGCGATCGCCGTCGCGGACCCGGATGAACTCGTTGGCCACGATCGTCGCGAACAGCGGCCCGACTACGCCGCCGGGGACGTGGTCCTCGCAGAGTCCGCCGAGCCAGAAGTCGATGTCGTCCACCGAGGCGTACACCTGGGCGAGTCGCTGGCCCGCGACCGGATCGCTGGAGATCTGGGCGAAGGACGTGATCGGTGGCAGGCCCACGAGCTGGCGCGCCTCGTTGTAGCTGGGCAGCCCGTGGTCGCGTCCGCGCTGGATGTTGGCCGAGGCCAGATCGAGCCCGAGCAGATCGGGCGGTCCGTAGAGGAAGTTGCGCACATCGAAGTTGACGCGGAAATCGACCTGCTGGAGCGACTGGAAGCACATGCCGCGGATCAGCGGCTCGATGCCGCCGTCGGTTACGAGCATTTCCGGAAGGAAGAACTGGTCGCGCATGCGGACCGGCCCCTGCGGGATGGAGAAACCGTTCTCTTCCATGCGGGCCATGACCTGGTTGATCTGGCTGTGGCCGAAGCGGAACGCGGCGTGCGCGAACTCATTGGACTGCGTCGCGTTGACGGCCGGGTTGTAGCCTGTGTAGGGCGGGATCATGCCCGGGCCGAGGATGGTCGGCAGGTACTCGTTGAACGTGACGACCTGGTTGAGGGCGCCGACCCGGCGGCGGGCTTCCTGGTAGAGCTTTTCGTCATCCCATCCGGGATTCTTGGCCGCGAGCACGTCACAGAGCCGGTTGTGCTCTCTCAAGAAGAGCGTGTGCATGGCGAGGAGGCCGAGCTGCGTGTTGGCGCGGTCATCGCCGGCCAGCATCATGTCCGCCAGATTCGAAACACCGAAGGGCGAGACGTCCATCGGCTCGAGGGCCTTGTTGAACGGGAGCAGGTCCCCCGCACCGGTCTCGAGCTTGCCGCCCACGAACGAGCGGATCGCCGCCGCGCGAGTCGGGTTCCACCCGTACACCGTGTGCGAATCGATGTACGTCGAGACATGGGTGATCTGCTGGCGGGGATTGGTGGTCGAGGTCCCGGTGGCCGGGTCGTGCGCCGAGCGTGTGAAGGACAGGACAGCGCCGCCCTGGCCGGTAGGATCGAAGAACGGGTCGCCGGTGGGTACCGGGATGTGGAACGGCTCGGCGGGGTCCGCCAGGTGCTTGAAGCCCAGATCGTGGTCGATCCACTGGCCCCACTGCATCACCATGTTCGAGACGATCTTGGTCCCGAAGATCTGCTGATCCTGGAAGCAGACGACATTGCTCGCGAGGCGGGCCGAGGGCCTGTTGGCGCCGGCCGGAGCGGAGATGCCGTCGGCGTAGCGGGCGGGCATGAGCCGCTGGAGTTGGGAACCCGCCGAGCCCCACAACGGGTTGGCGATGTTGTTGCCCGTTCCGTCGTACGACCGGTATTCCTGACCCATTGCAGCGCAGGTCACAAGACCGATGATGACCGCTGATGCCCCGACCAGCCCCGACTTCCTCTCGTGCCACATGTGCATGATCCTTGCTCCTGCCAAGCCAAGCGGCCCCGGTACCGGACGGAACCCGAGCGCACCATTCCCTTCGACCGGTCATTCCGGCCGTCCCCCACGGATCTCATCAGATTGTGGCCCGAATGCAACGGAATGGCAATGGCAAATCCCGGTTCACGGGATAAACGGACAGAAATAGGGACGGATCGGGGCGATTCCCGGTCGTCCACCGCTCCTCAACTCAGAAGAAGCTCTGATAAGCCGCAGAGAACAGCAGGAAGTCCTGCAGATCGAGCACGCCGTTTCGATCGAAGTCGGCCTCCATGTCGCCCATGGCGAATCGAGTCTGGAAGCTTCCGAAATCGGCGAGGTTGAGGGTCTGGTCGTTATTGAAATCGGGCCAGACACGGAAGACGTCGCTCTGAATGCGGACAATGGACGTGTTGCGTTTGATGACGTCGGCGAGCGTCGTGGCCTCGATCGCGGCCAGCATCTTCGGCGTGAACATGCGATTCTGGTACCAGAACCGATCGCCGTCGCGGACGCGCCGGAAGGTGTCGGCGATGATGGCGCGGAATACGGGCCCGACGCCGGCGCCGGGCACCTGGTCCTCGCAGATGCCGCCAAGCCACAGGTCCACCTGGTCGACGCTTGCATAGATCGACGCGAGGCGGGTGGTCGTCTCCGGATCGGATGAGATCTGCTCGAACGAGGTGTAGGGCGCGAGTCCGAGACCAAGGCGGGCCTCATTAAGCGTCGGCAGGCCGTGGTCGCGCCCGCGGTGGATGTTCAGGGCGGCGAGGTCGAGTCCGAAGATCCCCGGGGGGCCGAAGAGGAAGTTGCGGACGTCGTCGATGATCAGGTGGTCAATCTCCTGGGACCCCTGGGCGCACAGGCCGCGCAGGATCGGGTCGATCCCGCCCTCGTCGATCACGGTGTGCGGCACGAAGAAGGCGTCGCGCAGGGCGATGTTCCCCTCCGGGATGGGGGTTCCGTCCTCGTTGAGGCGGGCCAGCGTGGGGTTGAGCATGCTGTGCGCGAACCGGAACGCGGCGTGCGCGAACTCGTTGGAGACGCCGGGATTCACGCGCGGCTGGTAGCCCGAGTACGGCGGGATGGCGCCGGGGCCGAGCAGGGCGGGCAGGAAGGCGTTGTAGGTGATCGCCTGATTGAGCGCGATCACAATGTTGCGCGCCTCCTGGTAGAGGCGTTCGTCGTCCCAGCCCGGATTCGCAGCGGCCAGTTCGTCACAGAGCCGGTTGTGCTCGCGGGCCCAGAGCACGTGCATGGAGAGCAGGCCGACCTGCTCGTTGGCCCGGTCGTCGCCGGCGAGCATGAGTTCGGTCTGCGGCACGCCCTGGGGCGGGAAGTCCATCTCCTCGCCAAAGGTGTTCCACGGCAGGTAGTCGCCGGGACTCATGAGGAGCCTGCCGCCCCGGAAACTCCGGCAGAGATCGGCACGCAGCTGGTTGGATCCGTAGACGGTGTTGCAGTCCATGAACGAACTGATGGCGTTGATCTGCTCGCGCGGGTTGGAGGGGCCGGTGCCCGTTCCCGGGAGCCAGCGGCTGCGGGTGAAGAAGATCTTGGCCGTGCCCGTGCCCTGCGGGTCAAAGTGCGGGTCGCCGATCGGGATCGGGATGTTCACGAACTCGCTGGGCTGCTGGCGCTTGCGGAAGTCGAGATCGTGGTCCACCCACTGGCCCCACTGCATGACCATGTTGGTCAGGACGCGCGAGCTGAAACGCGGTGCGGTCTGACTGCATACGGCGTTGGAGATCGCCCGCGGGTTCGGGCGGTCCTGCCCGCCGAAGCTCGACACGCCGTCACCGTACTTGGAAGGGAAGAGCCGCACCATCGGCCCGGAGCCCATGCCCCACGTCGGGTTCGACAGGTTGTTCCCGAAGCCGTCGTAGGTCCGGTACTCCTGGGCTGTCGTCGGCAAGGGAGCCAGGAGGCAGACCGCCAGCGCGACGGCGGGCCCGTTGACCACGAACGTACGGATGTACGCACCACGACCCAAGGATCGACCTCCCCCGCCGGCAGCGGCCCCGGCTTGTCCTAAAGGATACCACGGGAATGCGCCGTCACCAACGGCGGCCCGCAAACTCCCGTCACGGGCACAAAAAACGCCCGCGTCGGACGCGGGCGTGAGGGGTTCGGG
>CAZMPE010000071.1:0-9511 GCA_964567955.1 uncultured Phycisphaeraceae bacterium
GAGTAACTGCCGTCGACTGACATCGATGGCCGGGCGCGACCCTCGCCCGCGTTCTGTCGGGCTCGTGCACCATGGCCCATGGGAGTGCCGGCGCGTGGCAGACCGAATCGGTGACCTCGATTCGCCGAAGAAGCCCCCAAAGGCGGCGAAGGCCGTCCTCCGCGCCCGGATGAAGGCCGTGATCCGACTTGCGGAGTCCGCCGCCACAAAGAGGAAGCCCGGCGCGCAGGCCGCCCACGCCGTCCGAGTCGCCACCCGACGCGCCGAGACAGCCTTGGCGATCCTCGGCGACCGCCTCGAGGCCCGTCCCGCCAGAAACGCCCGGCGGGAACTCGGTCGCCTGCGCCGCGCGGCGGGAGGGGCCCGCGAGTGCGACGTCCTGCTCGCGCTGCTGGACGAGTCCGAGGGCGTTGAGGCCGGCGCCGCGGAACACCTCCGGCTCCGTATCGAGGGACGGCATCGCGCGGCGCGCCGAACGCTGCGGCGGGCAGCGGGACGCTTCGCGGATGGTCGAGGACGCCGCGCGGCCCGGCGGCTGATCCGCTCGATCAACGGGCGCAACGCCCCATCGAATCTGGTGCGACTGGCACGTCAGACCATCCCAGGGCTTGCCCGGCGTGTCCGCGAGGCGACGGAGGGCGATCTTGGCGATCGCCGGAGGCTGCACGAACTCCGCCTGTCACTCAAAGAGCTCCGGTACGCGCTCGAGATCCTCGAACCCGCGATCGTCACATCGACACACCCTTCGGCGCACAAACGCCTCGCGCTCCTTCAGGACATCTCGGGCGACGTGGGCGATCTGGACGCCGCGGCCGCGTTCGTGCGCGGGGAGGCCGCCCGGCTGGAACCTGGCGGCGCGACGGGCGACCTGCGGGCCGGGCTCGAGCGTCTGGCGGAGCGCCTCGAACAGCGGCGCGATGCGCGGCAGCGCGAAGCGATCGAGGCGCTCGTCGGGCCGGGGGCCCGTGATCTGTTCGGCGTGCTCGCCGACGCATCCCCGGGATCATCGTCGGTCGTCGAATCCAAACCGCACTCCGTACCGGATCGCGCGCCGGACGGGCCTGTGCGGCTTGCCGCCATGGATGTCGGGACCAACAGCATCCGGCTGCTCGTCGCGGAGGTTCATCCCGACGGCACGTACCGCGTGCTCGACGACGAGCGAGAGCCGATCCGGCTCGGGCGCGGCCTGGGCGCTTCCGGGATGCTCGAGCCGATGGGCATCGATCGCGCGGCCGACGCTCTGGCCCGGATGGCCCGGATCGCCGAGGGATACGGCGTGCACGCGACGCGCGCCATCGGAACGTCGGCATGCCGCGAAGCGGCCAACACGGACGAACTCGTCCGTCTCACGCGTGAACGCGCGGGGATCGACCTGGAAGTGATCAGCGCGGAAGAGGAGGCGCGCCTGGCCTTTCTCAGCGCGTCGCATTCCTTCGACCTGCGGACGCAGCCCGGCGCCGTCATCGACATCGGAGGCGGGAGCACGGAGGTCATCCTCTCGACCGGTGGCGTCATCCAGACGGTGTACACGCTCCCGCTCGGCGCGGTGCGGATGACGGAGCAGTTCGGCGGCCCCGGGCCGGCGTCGGGCGAGCGATTCGGCGCGATGCGGAAGTTCATCCGCAGGACCATCCGCGCGAACATCGGGGACCCGCCGCTCACACCCCAGGTCGCGATCGGATCCGGCGGAACCTTCACGACGCTGGCCGGGATCCTGATCCGTCGGGGCTCGGGCGGGCCCTCGCTGTTTGATCGCGGCGTCGGCGGGTACGAGACGACGCGCTCGGACGTGCGCCACGTGCTGGACCACCTGCGGGCGCTGCCGATCGCCGAGCGGGCGCACGTGCCCGGCCTCGCGGCGGAGCGGGCCGACATCTTCGTTGCCGGCCTGACCATCGCCGAGCGGCTCCTCAAGCACCTGGGCATCAATGTCCTGCGCGTGCACGAACGCGGCGTCCGGGACGGGCTCATCCTGTCCATGGCGGGCAGCTGCTTCCCCGGGCTCTCCGGCATCGACCGTCGGAACCCGATGCGGGCTGTGCGCCGGTTCGCGGAGGCCTGCCGCTACGAACAGGCGCACAGCGAGCACGTCACGCGACTGGCGCTCTCCCTCTTCGATCAACTCGCCCGGCAGGCGGGCGGGCGCGAGCCCTGGAGCGGGCCCGCGGGGCGACGCCTGCTGGAAGCCGCGGCGGTGCTGCACGATGTCGGGTACCTGGTGAACTACAGCCGCCACCACAAGCACAGCTACCACCTGATCATCCACAGCGACATCGCCGGATTCACCGCCCGCGAGATCGCGATCATCGCGAACGTGGCCCGCTACCACCGGCGTGCCGAGCCGCGCTCACGGCACGATGGATTCGCGGCCCTTGCCCGCGACGACCGCGAACTGGTCCGACGGCTCGCGGCGATCCTGCGGTTGGCCGACGGCCTGGACCGGACGCACACGCAGAGCACTCGCGCGGTGACGGTCCGTAACCGCGAGGGCGTGGCGGGAATCATCGTCGAGGCGACCGGCGACGCCGCGACGGATATCTGGGGTGCCGAGCGAAAGAACGGGCTCTTCAAAAAGACGTTCGGCGTCGACGCTCGTTTCACGCACCGGCCGACGGAACCGCCGCCGGACGAGCGTGAGACCGGCTCCGAGGCGGCCGGTCGCAATGGACTGACCGCCGTTGGCGCGTAGGACGCTTACGGGCAACCGAGCGCGAACGCGGTCTGAAAAGCGCCGAAATCCGCAAGATTCAACTCGCCGTCGTTGTTGAAATCCGCCCGGGGCTGCTGCAGCGCGAAGGCGGTCTGGAACGCCCCGAAGTCGGCGAGGTTCAGCACGCCGTCGTCATTGAAATCGATCCCGCGCCGGATGTCGACGCTCCACGCACCGCGCCCCATCGTCCCGACCACCAGCCGATCCCGCCACGGTTCCAGCCGAAGGTCCGTGACGGACGCCGTCGGCAGCCCCGTTGCATAAGGGGCCCATGTCGCGCCGTCGTCGACGGAGCGGTACACGCCGACATCGCTCCCCGCGTACAGGATCGGCCTTCCGCAACGCGAATCCGCCGCCACGACGTTGACAGGGACATCCGGCAGCGTCAGGTCCAGCGGCTCCCAGCTCTGGCCCCCGTCCCGCGTGCGGCGCACCTGCGTTTCGCCGAAGGCCGCGACGGCCAGGTACATCGTCATGGCGTCGCCCGGATCGACGAAGATCTCGCGGGTCACACGCGGCCAGCCGGGTATTCCCGACAGGATGAGCGTGAAGTTGAACCCGCCATCGGTGGAGATGAGGACGCGTCCGTTGTTGGTGGCGGCGTAGACCACGTTGGAATCCGAGGGCGCGATCGCCAGGGCGCGGATCGCGGCGTCCGTGCTCGCGGTGATATCGGGGCTGATCGCGACCCAGTCATTGCTCCCGCCGTTCAGGCTGCGGAAGACCCGCTCCGTTCCATAGAGGACGCGATCGGAGTTGTTGGGATCGATGATGAATGGAGGGAGGAAGCAGTTGCGCCCGGAGATCCCGCCGCCGGCCCCCGAGAACGACGCGCCCCCGTTCGTGGAGCGGTAGAGAACACCGGTGCCCTGTGACTCCGTGAAGACGCGGCTCGGGTTGAGCTGATCGATCTGTGTCCACCCGCCGTCACCGCCGGTGACACTGGTCCAGTTCAGGGTGTCGGTATTCCGCCGGTTGCTGCCGTTGTCCTGCATCCCGCCGAACATGATGTTCGGATCGGTCGGGTGGGTCGAGAGCCCCGCGTAGATCTGCACGACGCCGAGCCCGACGTTGAGCGACTGCCAGTTGGTGCCGTTGTTCGCGCTGCGGTGCAGGCCCCCGTCATCCGCGACAAGGAGGCGGCCCTGCGCATCCCACGCCGCGCCGTGCATGTCGACGTGAGGAGGGGTGACGTTGCTGTAGGACGCGCCCGCGTTGACCGTGCGGCTGAGGTTGAGCCCGCCAAAGAACGCCGTGTCCGGCGTCGTCGGGTGGACGCTGACGAACGAGAGGTACCAGCCGTAGGTCGCCTGGCTGACACCGGTCCCGATCTGTGTCCACGTCGCCCCGGCGTTGTCGGTCCGGTACGCCCCCATCGACGAAGCATTCCCGCCGGTGGCGCTACACGGATTCGTGATGAGCGTGTACAGCCTCTGCGGGTTGCTCGGCGAGATCGCGAGGCTGATGCGCCCAACCGTCGCGGTCGGAAGCCCGCCGGCCAGTTTCGTCCAGGAATCCCCGCCGTCGATCGACTTGTAGATCCCGTTGGACGCCGATCCGAAGATGTAGCCGATCGCGGCGTACACGATCGACGGGTTGACCGGATCGATCGCCAGGTCCGTGCCGGCCTGGTTCGGGAGCCCGTTCGTCAGATGCGACCAGTTCACGCCGCCGTCGGACGAGCGGAAGATCCCGATGGGACCGTTCGCGAGCGGGTGCAGCTTCGCCGCGGCCATCTCGGGGAAGCCGCCGGCGCGCGTGATCGACGCGTAGAGCACCTGTGGATTCTGAGAGTTGACGACGATCTTGGTGAAGCACCGGCCCGCGAAGGTGTTGACGGCGAACTGGCTCCAGGTGTCGCCGCCATCGACCGATTTGAACAGCCCGAGACCGTACCGGCTGTGGTTGGCGTGATTGCCCTCGCCGGACCCGGCGTAGATGGTGTTCTCGTCGGACGGGTCCAGCGCGATCGCGCCAAAGGCCGACGTCGGCAGATTCGGCGTCAGCGACTGCCACGTCGTGCCGCCGTCGTTGGTCCGCCAGACCCCGCCGTCGGCCGACCCGATGAAATAGCGACCGGGGTTGGTCGGGCTGCAGGCGACCGCTGCGATCCGGCCCGTATAGATGCCGTTCGTGATCGGCGCCGGGCCGAGCTCCTTCCATTCCTGCGCCATCGCGCCCGCCGGCGCCAGCAGCGCGCCGAACACGATCACGCCGATGCAGAGCTTTCGGTTCATCGCGCGCCCTCCCGCCCCGCAACCGGCACCTGAAACGTCAGCGTCGCGGTGTACAACTCGATTTCGCCCTTCCCCTCGGCGGCGTGATGAAACTCGATCCTCCACTCCCCGCTCGAGTCCACGCGGAAACTGCCGATCCCCTTGTCATTGCACGTCCACTCCTGAACGCGCCCCGTCGCGACGCACACCGACACGGCTTTGGCGCCCGCGACCGCATCACCGTTTACATAGAGCCGCGCAGCAATGTCACCCCCGACGAGAGCCGTGGTCGGATCAAAGAGAGGCCGGATCTCCACGACCTGGCCCGACTTGCTGACCGCCGTGGACGCGTCGACGACGAGGCCCGCCGGAACAATCGCCGTGACGAGCGTCTTCGCGGATGCCGTGTGCCTGACACGGACTGATCGCCCCGACTCCACCGCGCGGTCCACCGCCGAAAGTGAGGCGCCGGTCCGACCGGAGACGAAGGCCCTGAGCGCCTTGGCGTCAACGCCCGCCGACATCGGCGCGAAGTCGACGCCGACCATCGTGACGCCTGGGAGCCCGATCGGCACCTGCACGATCTGCCCGTTGTCGCCGGCGGGCTGCACCGCGTCCTGGTTGCTCTGGGTCCCGTCCACCCGAACAAAGAACCAGGTCAGACTGCCCGGCCATGGCGTTCGGACGAGGGGCGCGGCAACCTCGCGGGCCGCCGGGCGTACTTCGTAATAGACGGCGAGCGGCTCCCCCACCTTCGGGCGGAACGACTCGGGCGTCAGAAATGGGATGCTCTGTGCCCCTGCCGCACATGCAATCCCCAGGACGGCGAGCATCCCCGCAAGGAGGGCGGACCGAGTTTCTGGTCCACGAGCGATGTGTGGATTCACCATGTCATCTCCGGGAAGGCGCCACTGTAATCGCACAAGCGGCTGTTGCACAATGCATTCGGAGCCCGTCGACGATAGGTTTTCCCCGTTCTTCTCTTCTGAGGCCGACCGCCCAACCCATATCGGGTGTCCGGCGGGTTCATTCCTCCCGATGAGCAGCGAGAGCCGGAGGTTTGCAGGTCTCCAATTCCTGCCGGCCGCCTCTTTCATCCCGGGCCTCCACCCGGTAGGATGGAAGAGGCGTGGCGGATCGCGATCGGATCGCGGTTCCCTTGCCCATTTCGGGACCCCTGCCAACGTGCCATCGCGAAACCGGCACATCTCCGCGGGCCTCCTTCGCGGTCCGGCCAACTCCGGACGTGCGACCGGCGGCTTCACGCTGGTCGAACTGCTGGTCTCCATCGCCATCGTGGCGACCCTCTTGGCGCTGCTGCTGCCGGCGATCGGGGCGACGATCAAGTCGGCCCGCGGGTTCCGCTGCCAACTCTCGCTGCGCAGCATCGCGTTCGACTTCTCGATGTTCGCCGATGACCAGCTGCACGGCGACCGCGGCAACGACTCGGCCGACCTCGGCCCGAAGCGCTTCCGGCTCGAGACATTTCAGGAGAGCCAATACGGGCTGGACGAGTTCTGGCGGTGGCCGGGCAACAACACCCACGCCCTCCCCGACGCCGCCAAGAACGACCCGATGCGCTGCAGCGAGGTCCGGGGCCCGATCACCTTGCTCAACGCGACCCCGTGCAGCGCACCGGGCGCCATCGAGCCGCCGCAGAGCGTGTCGTACGGGTTCAACCTCCGCCTGCACTGGGCGCAGGTCATGGGGCCGGGCGGCCAGCCTCAGGCCAAGGCCGTGACGCTCACCAGCGACATCCTGCAGGAATCCATGGTCCCCCTGGCGTGGGATGTCGACGGCGAGCGGGCGGTGGCGAACGACGCCTCGCCGGTCTTCTCGGCGCCGACCCTCCAGACCGCGATCTACGCGCCGACCGACCGTTACTGGTTCCCGGCACTCCGCCACAACGGACAGGGCAACTTCGTTTTTATCGACGGAACCGTGCGCAGCTCGGCGCGTCCCCTGGCCGAGACACAGTGGCGCTGGGAGTTCCAGCCGATCCGCTGAGCACGCCGTACCCGCGCCCGGCCACCCTTGATCCCGAAGACCCTCCAACGCAAGTTCGCCGTGCTGCTGTGCTCGCTCGGGCTGATCGTCCTGATCAACCTCGGCACCGCCGCGTGGTCGATCTGGTTCCTCGAGCGCGAGCTCTCAGGGCCGTTGGCGAGTATCGAGCCGGTGCTCACGCGCCTCTTCACGGTCAAGCGGGCCTTCGCCACGCAGGCGGCACTGGTCGCCAACGAACCGGGCGTGGGCCCCGATCTCGAAGATCCGCCGCCCGAGGGAGGGCCGGAGTACGGAACGCCCGAGGAGCGCCGCGTCCTGTTCGAGACCACGACCGCGCGGATCGCCGACCGCCTCGACAGTCTCGAAGCGATCGAAACCTACCGGATCCGGGCCGGACAATCCTCGGCCCGCAACCTCAGAACGCGCAGCGAAGCGGCAGCCGAAGCCGCACGGCGGTGGATCCGCACGGGGGCGCCCGACGCCGCTCGGGAGGCACGCGACGCGTATGCCGAGTTGTACGAACTCGTGGAGCGGATCGAAGGAGGCGTGATCCTCAACGCTCGCATGGACGTCGCGTTCGGCGGCGAGTTGCGCGCCCGCATTCTCGCAGTGCTGGGCTCCTCGCTGCTCCTCATGCTCCTGGCCGGCGCCCTCGGCATCGTGCTCGTTCGCCGCCTCGTGGTCCGCCCGGTCGGCGTGCTCCGCGACGCCGCGGCGAGGCTGGCGACCGGCGATTTCACCCACCGGATCCCCGTCACGGGCGAGGACGAACTCGCCATGCTTAGCGCCGAGGTCAACCACATGGCCGCCACGATCGCCTCCATGCAGGAAGAGCGTGTGGACCGCGAGCGCCTCGCCGCCGTCGGCGAGATGGTGCGACGGCTCGCCCACAACCTCCGAAACCCGCTCTCGGGCATCCGGAGCCTGGCGGAACTGACCCGCTCGGAAATGGACCCGGACGCTCCGGCCCGAGAGAACCAGGAACGGATCATCAAGACGGTGGACCGTTTCGAAGCCTGGCTGTCCGAGCTCCTCAGCGCGACAACCCCCCTTCGGGTCGACCCCCGGCCGACGGCGGTCGCCGAGTGGCTGGGGAGCGTCCTCGAGACGCTGCGCCCCATGGCAGGGGCCAAGGGTGTCACCATCGATCTGGATGCCACTCGAGCCCCGGCCAAGGCTCCGCTCGACCCCAGGCACCTCGAGCAGGCTCTCGTGGCTGTGGTCACCAACGCCATACAGGCATCGCCGCGAGGCTCGCAGGTCGAGGTTTCCGCGGCAGACTGCGGGGATGGGGAGTTCTGGGAGATTCGTGTCCGTGACCATGGCCCCGGCGTGCCGCAAGAGCAGTCGGAGAGGGTCTTCCGGCCCTATTTCACGACGAAACGGGACGGGACGGGCATAGGGCTTGCAGTAGCCAGACAGGTGGTCGAGCAGCACGGCGGCCGCATCTGGGTTGAGCCGGCCGTCCCAGCAGGATCTGGGACAGAAGATGGCCAATCCGGTGCGAACTTCATGATCCGACTGCCGATCCGTGCGAATAATGAAGTGGCCAATATTGGCCAGCTCGGGACGGGTGTTGGAGGAAGCATTGGCCAGAATCCTGACCATCGAGGACGAAGAAAACCTGCGGTTTTCAATCCGGCAGGCCCTGAATCGGGCCGGTCATGAGGTTGCCGAGGCCGGTTCCGTCCACGATGGCTGGACGCTGACGCGGGAGACGGAGTTTGACGCGGTCCTGACGGACGTCAATCTGGCCGGCGAGAGCGGGATCGAACTCGTCCGGCGCCTCCGCGAAGACGGGTACGAAGGCGTCGTGGTGGTGATGACCGCCTACAGCACGGTCGAGAACGCCGTGACCGCCATGAAGCTCGGCGCCGACGACTACCTGCAGAAGCCGCTGAGCCTCGAAGAGCTCGTGATGCTGATGGCCCGCCTGCTCGAGACGCGCCGCCTGCGCCGGCAGGTCAGCCTCTACGAGCGGATGGAGAGTTCGCGGACCGGGACGCGGGGCATGGTCGGGCGCAGCCCCGAGTGGGGCAAGACGATCCGGCTGGCTGAGCGGCTCGCGACGGTTCAACTGGCCGGACGATCGGGCGGTCGCGGCGGCGCGGCGGCCGGTCCGCCGCCGACCATCCTGATCCTGGGCGAAACGGGCACGGGGAAGGGCCTGCTGGCGCGGTACATCCACGACTGCGGGCAGATGGCAGGCCGGCCGGAAGGAGAGTCGACCCCGTTCGTACACGTGAACTGCTCGGCCTTGCCGCCCAGCCTGATCGAGTCTGAACTGTTCGGGCACGAGAAGGGCGCGTTCACCGACGCGAAGATCCAGCGGCCCGGTCTCTTCGAGATGGCGGAGAACGGGACGATCTTCCTCGACGAGATCGGCGACATGCCGCTCGATCTGCAGGCCAAGATCCTGACGGTGGTCGAGGACGGCACATTCCGGCGAGTCGGTGGGAACAAGGACCGATCCGTCCGTGCGCGGATCGTCACCGCGACGAACCAGGATCTCGAGCGGCGGGTGGAAGAAGGCAAGTTCCGTCGCGACCTGCTGTACAGACTCAACGCGCTGACGATC
>CAZMPE010000072.1:0-8293 GCA_964567955.1 uncultured Phycisphaeraceae bacterium
GGCGCCGTTCCTGGTGCTCGCGACGCAGAACCCGATCGAGCAGGAAGGGACGTACCCGCTGCCCGAGGCGCAGCTCGACCGCTTCATGTTCAAGCTCGTCGTCGGGTACTCGCAGCTCGACGACCTGCTGACGATCATGGACCGCACGACGGGGACGGCGAACCCGGAAGCCTCCAAGGTCCTCGACGGGCCTGCGATCCTCGAGGCGCAACAACTGATCCGCGGCGTCGTGGTCGCCCCGCACGTCAAGGAATACGCCAGCCGGCTGGTGCTGGCGACGCACCCGGAGGGCAAGTTCGCGGCGGGCGGAGCCACCGGCCCGACGAACAAGTACATCCGCTGCGGGGCGAGCCCGCGTGCCGCGCAGGCCCTGCTGCTGGGGGCGAAGGTGAAGGCGGTGACGGACGGGCGGTACCACGTGTCGTACAAGGACGTGAAGGACATCGCGCTGCCGTCTCTGCGTCACCGGCTGATCCTGAACTTCGAGGCGGAGGCGGACCGTGTGGACCCGGATGCGCTGGTGCGGCAGATCCTGGAGCTGACGCCGACGGAGCCGGTGCGGGTGGCGGTGTGAGGTCGCGGCGTCGACAGGGAGTACGCAGAGCCCGCGGAGGTCGCGCAGAGGGCGCAGAGAGGAACAGGCGAATGTCAGGCGAGAGAACCGAAATGCCCCCCGAGATCCATGCATTGAGCGAGCGCATCATCGGGTGCGCCATCGAGGTGCACCGCGCGCTGGGGCCGGGGCTTCTGGAGAGGCTCTATGAGGAGGCGCTGTTGCACGAACTGGGCCTGTGCGGTCTTCGTATCGACCGGCAGGTGCCGGTGCGACTTGTATACAAGGAGCGAGAGCTGGTCGGTCTGCGGCTTGACTTGGTCGTCGAATCGAAGGTCGTCGTCGAACTGAAAGCGATCGAACAGGTCGCGGACGTGCACTTGGCTCAACTGCTTGGGTACGTGCGTGCCGGCGGGTACCCGCTCGGGCTCCTCATCAACTTCAACGTTCCCGTCCTTGTGCGGGGGGTCCACCGGCGGGTCAACTCGGCGGCTCTCGGTCCGACAGATTCACCCCCGACTCTCTCCGCGACCTCTGCGTGACCTCAGCGATCTCTGCGTACATCCCTCATGTTGAAATCAACCGCTCCAACCCGACCCAAGGCCCTCGACGAGCTGCTCGACAGCCAGCTGATCGCCAAGATCAGCCGGCTCGACCTGACCAGCCGCAAGATCTTCGCGGGGAAGCTCAAGGGCGAGCGGCGCTCGAAGAAGCGCGGCGAGTCGGTCGAGTTCGCCGACCACCGGCCCTACGTCTCCGGCGATGACCTGCGGCACATCGACTGGAACATCTTCGGCCGGCTCGACAAGCTCTTTCTCAAGCTGTTCCTGGAGGAGGAGGACCTCGCCCTGCACCTCGTCGTGGACGCCTCGGGGAGCGCGGACTGCGGCGAGCCGTCGAAGTTCCTGTACATGCAGAGGCTCGCGATGGCGCTGGGCTACATCGGGTTGGTGAACCTGAACCGGGTGACGATGAGCGCGATCGGCGGATCGTTCGGGACGCCGGGCGAGACCGCGGACGAGGACCGGCCCGTCTCAACTGTCACGGCGATCCGCGATCTTCGCGGCCGGCGCCGAACGCACGACCTGGCCCGCTTCATCTGCTCGATCGAGCCCGCGGGCTCGGCGCCGTTCTCGGAAGCGTGCAAGCGGATCGCCCTCTCGCGCCGCGGCAAGGGCGTGATGGTCGTCCTCTCGG
The DNA here is from genome assembly GCA_964567955.1 of uncultured Phycisphaeraceae bacterium. Classification (GTDB taxonomy): domain Bacteria; phylum Planctomycetota; class Phycisphaerae; order Phycisphaerales; family UBA1924; genus CAZMPE01. Next base: position 1,751 of record CAZMPE010000072.1, read on the forward strand.
ACTTCTTCATCAAGGAGGGGTACGAGCAGGGGCTGCGGATGCTGGTCGGGCGCGGCTACGACGTGTTCGCGATCCAGGTGCTCAGCCCGCAGGAGGTCGAGCCGACCGGCCCGCACGGGCTGGCGGGCGACCTGCGTCTGCGCGACGTCGAGGACGGGGACATGGCGGAGGTGACCATCTCCGCGCCGCTGCTCAAGCGGTACAAGGCGAACCTGAAGGCGTACTGCGACCAACTCCAGTCTTTCTGTGGCCGGCGCGAGATCGGCACGCTCACGGTGCGCTCGGACACGCCGGTGGACACGCTGATCCTGGACTACCTGAGAAAGCGCGGGCTGCTGCGATGAACAGCGCACGAGCACCAATGGCGGGGCTTCGAACATGACCTGGCTCACTCCGGCACTGGGTCTCTGGGCCGCGGCGATCGCCGTGCCGACGCTGCTCATCCTCTACTTCCTGAAGCTGCGCCGGCGCGACCTGGAGATCTCCACGACGCTGCTGTGGAAGAAGGCGATCGAGGACCTGCAGGCCAACGCCCCGTTCCAGCGCCTCCGCAAGAACCTGCTGCTCTTCCTGCAGCTGCTCGCCCTGGCCGCGGCGCTGGCCGCGCTGGCGCAGCCGCAGATGCAGGCGAGCGCGCCGCCGGGCCTGCGCCACGTGATCATGATCGATCGCTCGGCGAGCATGAAGGCGCAGGACGCGAAGAACGCCCGCGGCGAGACGGTCTCCCGGCTCGACGCGGCCAAGGAGCAGGCGGTCGAGCTGATCAAGTCGCTGCGCGACCCGGGCCTGTTCGACAAGGAGAGCGGCGACCGGGCGATGGTCGTCGTCTTCGACAAGGCCGGAGAGCCGCCGCGCCAGCCGTTCACCAGCGACAAGAGCCTGTTGATCAGCGCGATCGAGTCGATCACGGCGACGGACAGCCCGACGAGCGGGGAGGAGGCGTTCGCGCTGGTGCGGGCGCAGGCGCCCAAGCGCACGATCACGGAGACGGACGCGGAGGGGATCCTGCGGACGTACGAGCAGCCGGCGGGCCCGGTGGGGACGATCCACCTGTGGTCGGACGGGCGGATCCCCGACGCGGAGAAGATGGTTCCCGGCAAGGAGGACGAGTTCGTCTATCACGCGGTCGGCTCGCCGGATTCGATCAACGTCGGGATCACCAGCCTGCGGGCGGGGCGCGCGTTCGACGATCCGACAAAGCTCTCGATCTTTGTCGGCGTGTCCAGCACCGATCCGAAGGAGCGCACGCTCGACGTCGAGCTGGCCATCGGCGACGACATCGCGGGAATCCGTTCGGTCACGCTGCCCGCGGCGACAAGCGAGGTGGCGGGCGTCGAGGGGACCCCGGACGCTCCGGCGGCGGCGACTCGGCGCACGCCGGGGATCGGGGGCGTGGTCTTCACGCTGGAGCGCCCGCAGGGCGCCGTCTTCCGCGTGCGGCTGCTCAAGACCGGGCCGGGCGAGGACGTGCTGCCCGACGACGACGTCGCCTGGCTCGTGGCGCCGCCGGCCAAGAAGATGGCGGTGGCGGTGGTGGGGCCGGGCAGCCTGTTCATCACCGCGGCGCTCGAGGGGCTGCCCCTGTCGAAACTGGTGTCGATGACCGCCGCCGAGTACGAGGCCGCGGCCAAGGCGGGAAGAGTCGGCGAGTTCGACGTCGTGATCTTCAACGGGGCCCTGCCGACGGGGCCGGATACGCCCGAGGGCGCGTCGCTGCCGCCGGGCCGGTTCCTGATCTTCAACGCAGTCCCTGCGCCGCCGACGGGTGTGATCGACAGGGGCGTCAGCGAGCGCTCCATGGTCGTGATCGATTGGCGGCGGGATCACCCGGCGCTGCGCGGCCTGGCCCTGGACAATCTCGTCATCGGCAAGCACCACGAGGTGGAGACGGTGAAGGGGACGCCCGTCGAGGTGCTCGCGATCTCGGACACGGGGCCGGCGATCCTCGAGGTCGCCAGCGGCAAGACGCGTGCGATCCTCGTTCCCTTCGATCCGGCCGATTCCAACTGGCCGTTCGATGTGAGCTTCGTCGTCTTCCTCGCCTCGGCGGTGGGGCACCTGGGTGACGACGACGCTGGCCTCGGACAACTCGTGCAGCCCGGTGATGTGCTGTCGGATCGGATCCCGATCGGCGCCACGGACGTGCGGCTGCGCGGCCCCGGCGTGGACGAGCCGCTCTCGCCGGGCGCGGACGGGCGGATCGTTTTCGGTCCGGTGCGCACCACGGGCGTCTACAACGTGTCCTGGGCGGGGCCGGCGGGCCCGCGCGACGCGGAACTGGGCGGCCGCATCCTCCGCCCCTTCGCCGCCAACCTGCTGAGCACGCATGAGTCCGATCTCGGGACGATGCAGACGATCGCGCTCGGATCGACAGTGGCCAGAGCCGAGATTGGAACTGCGACCACGATCACGCGCCGCCTCTGGCCCTGGCTGATCCTCGCGGGGCTGGCGGTGATCATGTTCGAATGGTGGATCTACAACCGGAAGGTCCAGTTGTGATGCGCGTGGCGCTGGCGGTCGCCCTCTTGGTGGCCGGCGCGCCGGCGTGGGCGCGACAGGCGCCCGGCGCGAAGCCCGACAAGCCCCAGATGTACGTCGATTTCGGCTGGTCCGGGAAGGTCCCCACCGAGCGGTGGTCGCCGATGACGGTCTGGATCACCGCGGGCGAGAAGCCCATCGGCGGCGTTCTGCTCGTCGAGTTCACGCAGGACGCGACGCAGGCGGCCCGGATCGTCGTCCCGTTCGCCGCGACGCCGGGCGAGCGCACGCCGGTGCAGGTCGTCGCCGCGCTGCCGCGGGATTGCCGCGACCTCGAGTTCACGCTGCTCGGCGACCGGGGCCGTGAGCTGGCGCGACTGACCTACGCCGGCTGGGGTGCGAGCGATACCGAAGCGCCGATGCCGCCGCTCCTGGATCCGACGACGGGGCTGCTGGTCGGGCTGGGCAGGACATCGCTGCACGAATCGGTGCGCGAGTGGACCGGCGCGTCCGGCGGTGACCGCCCCGCGCGCCCGCAGGACCGCTGGTTTCCGGGGATGGTCGAGCGCGGCCGTTCCTCGGAACCGACCGAGGCGGACAAGCGCCGCGCCTGGAACAACGTGACGAGCGCGGTCGTCGAGCCGGCCGTCATGCCGCTGACGTGGGCGGCGTACGACGGCGTCATGGCCCTCGTCGTGGAGGCGGGCACGGCGCCGGCGATGAACGTGCGCGCCCTCGAGGCCGTCCGCGAGTGGGTCGACGGCGGCGGCCGCCTCGTCATCGTCGCGGACAGCCCGGGCGGCGCGTGGCGCGCCTGGCTCCCGCAGGACGAGCGCGGCGAACTTGTGCAGCTCTCGCCCCCGGAGGTCGGCACGCTGCCGCCCGAGTGCGGCGCGGCGATCCGGAACGAGGACCGGTACGTGCTCGCGCTGCTCCCCGATGAAGAGCCCGAGGGCGTCGTCGGGCCGAGTCGGGCGGCGCCGATGCCCGCGCCCGCGGCGACGATCACGCGCCGGCTGGTCACGCTGACGGATCGCGCCCGCGACGACGGCTGGTCGGTGCGGTGGACGGAAGCCCCGGATGCCGCGTCGGGCGCGCTCGCCGAAGGGCCGGTCGGGTTCGGCTGGGTGACGATCATCGGCCTCGAGCCGCGGTTCGCGTCGGAGCACCTCTCCGCGCGTGCGTCGGGAGCCGTGTGGCGCGACGCGATGGGGGAAACCGTCGGAGACTGGCTGCGCTCGAACAGCGCGACGCAACGCCTGAGCGTCTTCTTCGGCTACGGCCCGCAGACGGGATCGGAGCACACCATCTCCAGCCTGCTGGAGCAGGAAGGAGTCAGCGGGCCGCGCGACGGCATCGTCTTCCTGGCCATCGCCGCGTGCATGATGCTGCTCGCCCTGCTCGTCGGACCGGTCGATTACTTCGTCCTCAAGCGAATGCAGGCCGGGCAGCGGTCCTGGCTGACAGCGCTCCTGTGGATCGGCGCGGCGTCGGCCGCGGCGTACGCGGCGCCCATCGTCCTGCGTTCCGGACCCAACACCGTCTCCCGGCACCGTGTCACGGACGTGATCGTGGACGGATCGGGCGCGATCCCGGCGTGGAGCTCGGGCCTGACCAGCGTCTTTGCCAGCCAATCGGGGCAAGCGGAGTTTGCCCAACCCGATCAGGCGTCGTGGTGGCGCGGCGTGTCGTCGCTCGCGTTCTTCGCCGGTTCGCAGCCGCGGCTCAGCGGCACGGTCACGACGACGCAGGACGCGGCGGGCGGCGTGTACGGATCGAGGCGAGGCAACCCGCTCGAGAAACTGCCCATCGGCATGTGGACGATCCGCAGTTTCCTCGATCGCTCGCAAGAGTCGGCGACGGTCGGGGCCACAGTGGCGCGAGAGGCCGGCGGGTGGCGGGTCGAGGTCACCGACTTGCCCGAGGGACACGGAGTTTCCGCCGCCGCGCTCAGGATCGGAGAGTCGTGGTACGACCTCGGCGGCACGGGCGCGGCAACCGGCGCCCGCGGCGTGTGGTCGGCTCTTGCCGCCGATTCGCTCCAAACGACAAGCGCACCCGCGGCGTGGTCGTTCGCGTTGCCCGGAGAGGAGGGTCTCGGCGCCGAGACGCGCCCGACGCGCGATGCGCGTGCGGGGCTCGCGGCGCAACTCCCCGGAGCGTCCGAGCGGGCTCTGGCGATCGAGCGCCGCTGCCGCGCGGGACGATGGGCGGCGGTCTACCTCGGGGTGGAGGGCGCGCCCGGCGACGTGACCATCCGCGATTGGACGACGACGTACCACGGCGCGGCGGTCTATCGCCTGCTCGTGCCGATCGACGAGGGGGAAGAGGCGCCATGATCGAGATCCGCGGGTTGACGAAGCGGTTCGGCGCGCTGACGGCGGTGGACGACCTGTCGCTGGAGATCGGCCCGGGCCAGATCTTCGGCTTCATCGGCCCCAACGGCGCGGGCAAGAGCACGACGATGAAAGTGCTGGCGTGCCTGCTGACGCCCGACGCGGGGACGGCGAAGGTCGACGGGCTGGACTGCTCAAAGGACGGCCAGGAGATCCGGAAGATCATCGGCTACATGCCCGACTTTCTCGGCGTGTACGACGACCTGACGGTGGATGAGTACCTGCAGTTCTTCGCGTCGGCCTTCCGCATCCCGCGCAAGAAGAGGCGCTCCGTCATCGACTCGGTGCTCGAGCTCACCGACCTGACGGAGAAGAAACGGTCCATGGTGGACAGCCTGTCGCGCGGGATGCAGCAGCGGCTCGGCGTCGCGCGCGTGCTGATCCACGAGCCGCGGGTGCTGCTGCTCGACGAGCCGGCGAGCGGCCTCGACCCGCGGGCGCGGATCGAGATGCGATCGCTGCTGACGGAACTGGGCCGCATGGGCAAGTGCCTGATGGTCAGCTCGCACATCCTGACCGAGCTGGCGGAGATGTGCTCGATGATCGGCATCATCGAGCGCGGCCGGCTGCTCTACGCGGGCACGATCGAAGAGGCGTACTCCAGAGTGCGCGGCGGCGAACGGATCGCCGTGCGGCTCGAGGGCGGGAACGGGCTGGACGCGGCGGAGGGCGCGGTCCTGAGGGACTCGCGCGTCGCGGGCGTGACGCGCGACAACGGGCAGCTGATCGTGGAGCTGACGCCCGGCGTGCACGGCCACCACTTCCTGCTCGAAGCCCTGATCGCGAGCGGCGCCCGCGTGGCCTCGTTCACGCCGCAATCGGTGAAACTCGAGGACGCGTTCCTGAAGTTGACGAAGGGCGCGCTGCAATGAGCGAAACGGCCGCACCCATCGCGCCGGTTCGACGCTCCTGGCGGTCGCGGGCCGGCGCCGTCCTGGCATCGATCAACCCCGCGTCGGCTCTCTTCGGCCCCACGTTCCAGAAGGAGGTCCGGAGCGCCGGCCGCCGGCGCGGCACGTACTGGCTGCGTGCCTCGTACGCCGTCCTGCTCGTGATGATCGTGACCATCGCCTTCACCGGGCTGCGCGACCAGCTGCAGGGCAGCACGCCGACCCAGCGCATCCAGGCCCTCCAGACGATCGCCCCGATGATGACGATGGTGATCGTGTGGGTGCAGTTCATCGCGCTGGGCCTGCTCGCGCCGCTCCTCACGTCGTCGGGTGTCTGCGATGAGAAGCGGGCCCGCACCCTGCCGGCCCTCATGACGACGCCCCTGACCACCGTCCAGATCACGTTCGGCAAGCTCACCAGCCGGATCGTCCAACTCGTCATCCTCGCCCTGCTCGCCGCGCCGCTCCTGCTCGCCATCCGCATATTCGGCGGACTGGAGGCGGAGGTGGTGCTCGCCGCGGCGTGCATCAGCATCTCGACGGCCGTCCTCGGCGCGGCCCTCGGGTTGATGTTCTCCGTCTGGCATCGGCGCGCCGCGACGGCGGCGCTCTTCGGTCTGTTCAGCCTGGCGCTTCTGCAGGGCGGGCCGATCGCGGCGTACGGGATGTACATGGCCTACTACAACCCGGGACCCAACGCGGCATTCAACTTCGATGTCATCATCACCTGCTCGCCCGCGACGTCGCCTGCGAGTGGCTGCGCGAGGCCGGCTGCACGT
>CAZMPE010000072.1:8303-9466 GCA_964567955.1 uncultured Phycisphaeraceae bacterium
CTACAACCAGGGCGGCGCCGTGCCGCCCAACCTGGACATCATGATCACCTGCTCGCCGGTGACTCTCGGCACCGTCTCATCGGAGGGGATTTTCGGACGGGCCCTCCCGGGCCGGGACCTGACGACCGTCTGGCTCCTGAACACCGGGTACAACCTCGCGCTCGCCCTGATCGTGGCCCTCTTCACCAGCGTCGCGCTCCGGCGCACCATGATGCGCGAGGCCTCGTCCGACGGCGGGGCGGCGCCCAAGCCGGCGCGCGTGAAGAAGGCGGCGACAACCAGCGCCGCCCCCGCGCCGGTGCCGGAACGCATCGCGGAACGCGAGCGGACCGTCAGCGACCGCCCCGTCCTGTGGCGCGAGGTGCGCCAGGCCACGTTCGGGTCGCGCCGGCGGTTCCTCGTCGTCCTGGGCCTCACGGCGTCCATCCTCGCCTTCCTCTACTTCCGCGTCGGTTTCGACGAGGGCGCCCTGCACGCCGTCATCGCGGTGATCGGCGCCATCGCCGTCATGGCCCAGGCCGTCTTTCTGACCGCCGGCTCCATCGGCGGCGAACGCGAGGCGAAGACCTGGGACGTCCTCGTCTGCACCCCCCTCACCGGACGCGAGATCGTCCTCGGCAAGTTCGCCGGGGCCCTCAGGATCCAATGGTTCCTCCCGATCGTCGCCCTCGCGCACATCGCCCTTGCCGCGATGCTCGGGTACGTCGCCCCGATCTTCCTGGTTCACATCGCGATCATCTACGCGGGCCCCGTTTTCTTCTTCTCCGCGACGGGGACGCTGATGAGCCTCTCCTTCCGCAAGACAACGGTCGCCGCGGCGTGCAACCTCGCGCTGGCCCTCTTGCTGTGGGCGGGCACGTGGATCGCCGCGGGGCTCTCGGCGTGGTTCTTCGACTTCTCGTTCGAGGACTGGTTCGACTATGTCTGGGCGGTCTGCTACGCGGCCAACCCGGTGGCGATGGTCGCATCGGCGATCGAACCGGCCGTCGGCGTCAGCCACTGGCGCGGCAACGCCATGTACGAGATCGCGGGCCTGCGCGTCGACACGATGGAGTTCACCCTGGTGACGCTCGCCGCCTTCGGCGCCTTTGTCGCCGGCGCCGCCGCGGCACTCTGGATCGCGATCGGGCGATTCAGCAGGCTCAGCGGCAGGTCGAGTTGAA
>CAZMPE010000073.1:0-9444 GCA_964567955.1 uncultured Phycisphaeraceae bacterium
AGCGTGAACTACCGCGGCTCGACGGGCTTCGGCAAGAGCTTCGTGAACGCCTCCAACCAGGAATGGGGCGGGAAGATGCACGACGACCTGATCGACGCGGTCGACTGGGCCGTGCGCGAGCGGATCGCGGACCCCGCGCGCGTCGCCATCATGGGCGGCTCGTACGGCGGGTACGCCACGCTGGTCGGGCTGACGTTCACGCCGGACAAGTTCGCGTGCGGCGTGGACATCGTCGGGCCGTCGAACCTCGTGACGCTGCTCGAGTCGATCCCGCCGTACTGGAAGCCGGTGGTCTCGCTGTGGCACACACGCCTGGGCAACCCGAACACGCCGGAGGGGATGTCCTTCCTGATGGAGCGTTCGCCGATCAACAAGGTCGACAGGATCCGCAAGCCGCTGCTGATCGGGCAGGGGGCCCGCGACCCGCGCGTGAAGCAGGCGGAGTCGGACCAGATCGTCGCGGCGATGCAGTCGCTGAAGATCCCGGTCACGTACGTGCTCTTCCCCGACGAGGGCCACGGGTTCGTGCGTCCGGCGAACAACCTGGCCTTCTTCGGGATCAGCGAGGGCTTCCTGGCCCAGCACCTCGGCGGGCGGTACGAGCCGCTCGACGGCGCGGTCGAGAAGTCGAGCGCGCAGATTCTCGCCGGGGCGGACGGCGTCCCCGGGATGAGTACGCCGGGTGGGAAGTAGGCGCGTGCCGGGCACGGGCGCACTCAGCATGGTGCAACCCTCTGGACATCGGGACGACGGGCCGGGGACGGAGGGGACGGCGCGCACGCTGCTGATCGCGATCGGCGCGCTGCTCCTGGCGGGCGCGGCGGCGGCGCAGACGCCGGAGCCGGCCGTTCCCGAGCCGGCGCCCGAAGCACCGGCGGCGGTTCAGCCCGCGGCGACGCCGGATGATGAACCCGATCCGGAACCCGAGACGATTGTCCACCTGACGGACGGGCGCCGTGTGAGCGGCAACCTCGTGGAGAGCGACGCCGAGCGGATCATCATCCGGATCGGCGGGATCAAGAGCACGTTTGCGATGGACATCGTGGACCGGGTGCAGGTCCTGCCCCCGGTCGAAGAGCGGTACCGCAAGATGCGGGCGGCGATCGACGACAACGACGTCGAGCAGCTGCTGCAACTGGTCGAGTGGCTGCGGTTCCGCAAGCGGTACAAGCTGGCGGGGCGGGAGATCGACCATGTTCTGTCGATCGCGCCCGATCGGCCCGATGCCCGCCGGCTCAGGCTGCTGATCGACGCGCAGCAGGAACTGATCCAGAAGGCCGGGGTGCGCCAGCCCGCCGATCCACAGGTGCAGCCCGACAAGCCCGCCGCCGGCGCGCCCGCCCAGTTTCCCGGGCTGACGCCGGCGCAGATCAACCTGATCAAGGTCTACGAGATCGACCTGCGCGACCCGCCGAAGATGATCATCCCGCGCGACGCGATCACGAAACTGATGGAGCGCCACCCCGGCGACGCGCTGATCCCCGCGACCGAGGACGGGCGCAACGCGATGTACCGCAAGCCGCCGGAGGAGATCCTCAACATCATGTTCCGCCTGCAGGAGCGCGAGCTGTACGGCGAGGTGAAGGTGATCGGGCACCCGCAGTCGATGATCCGGTTCCGCGACGCGGTCCACCGCCCGTGGATCGTCAACGCCTGCGCGACGTCGCGTTGCCACGGCGGGACGGAAGCCGGGCGGCTCTACCTCGACAACCAACGGGCCAACACCGAAGAAGCGGTGTACACCAACTTCCTCATCATGGACCGTTTCAAGCTGGCCGACGGGACGCCGTTGATCAACTATGACGAGCCGCAACGGTCGCCGCTGCTGCAGATCGGGCTGCCGCGGCGCGACTCGCTCTACCCCCATCCCGAGGTGCCGGGGACATCGGGCAAGGGGGACGTGTGGAAGCCCTTCTTCCGCTCGACGGAGGACCGCCGGTACGTGCAGGCCGTCGAGTGGATCAAGATGATGTACCGCCCCCGCCCGAACTACCCCATCGACTACTCACCCCCCCACCCCTCGGAACCGCCCGCCCAGCCGGAATCGCCGCCCCCGACCGACCCCGGCCGGTAGCCGTCCGGGTGCGCCCCGACACGCCAAAGTCAGACTGTGCTACAGTCTCGTTCGGCCCGTTCGGCAGACGCCGCGGCCAGGAGCGGATTGGTCATGACGAGAGCAACAACGAATCAACATCGGTGCGCCCGCCTTGTTTTGGCCGGCGGTCTTGCCCTAAGCCTCGGGTTCTTCGCGGGTTGCGACAACTCGACGCCGATGACCAAGGCGCTCGAGAACGCCAACCTGACGATGACGGCCCTGTCTCCCGGCGGGGCCGAGCCGGTCGCCGAGGCCCAGCGCCGCGACACGTACAACAAGATCGTATCGACGCTCAGGAGCCAGTCGGGCAAGGGGACGCCCTCCGAGGAATCCGCGGCCGCGCTCCTGATCGCACAGGCCCAGATCGCGTTGGCCGAGATCCCCTCGGGTGCGGCGGCCAGGGTTGACCGGGAATCGCTGAACACGCTGACCCGCATCGAAGCCGCGTACACGCAGTGGCTGAACCACAACGCGCTGGCGCAGGCTCTGTCGGCGTACGACCCGAAGCCGGAACTGGCCGAAATCGAGTCCCAGATCGCGCAGCGCGAGGCCGGGATCAAGGAAGAGCTGGCCAACAAGGCGGCCGTGGACGCCAAGGTGACCGAGCTGCGGGCCCAAGCGGCGGCGAAGGCAAAGGCCTCCGCGGCGAAGCGGCAGGACGAGGCGAAGCTGCTGCTGCAGATGGCGAACCAGTCGGCCGTCGAAGGGGCCAGGACGCTCGAGCAGGCCGTGGCCATCCGCCGCGCGGCGGACGGACTGGAGGCCGAGGCCGCGGACCTCAACGCGCAGGCCGCCCAGATCGCCCCGAGATCCGATCAGATCCAGCTCGCCATCGATCGGCTCACCAACCAGCGGAACCTTCTCCAGCAGGCCCGCGCGGACGTGAACCAGCGAGCCGCGGCGGCCGCGGCCGATGCGCAGGCGACGCTGGCGATCGCGGCGCAGGACGCGGCGGACATCGCGGACCTGGTGCGGCAGCTCGCGGCGGAGCGTGCCGCGCAGGACGGCGGCAAGACGCACTACGAAACGGCGCTGGAGACGTACCAGTCGGCGGCGGACACGGCCTCCAAGGCGGCTCGCGGCACGCTGTCCAAGGGAGTGGCGCACCTGACCCTCGGTTCGGCGCAGCAGTCGCTCGGCGACACGCTGTGGTCGCGGGCGCACGGTCTGGCGCGCCTGATCGAGACGTTCGACGCGCTGGCGGGCTCGAAGCCCGCGCTGCCGCAGGCCGGCGAGTATCGGGCCCGCGCGGACGCGCTGCGTGCGGAGCAGCAGGCGGCGCTCGACGCGGCGACGGCGGCGTACAGCGCGGCGTTCGAGGCGTACAAGAGCGCGGGCGCGACGGGCGATGCGCAGTCGCGGATGGACCGGGTGCTGCGCCTGCTCGACAGGGCGGTGGATTCGACCTCCAAGGGCACGATGGATCTCGGCGCGGAGCTGAGTGCGGGAGGCGAGAGCGCGGCGGCGGGCGGCACGGTCGAGCCCGGCTCGCCGCTGGCGGCCATCGATGAGATGCTGACGGCGCTCAAGGGCGGGCAGTACGACTCGGTGTTCGGTTACCTGCACGTCTCGGACCCGCAGAATCAGCAGGTGCTCGACGCGGCCCCTGACCTGGTCCGGCGGTACGCCCGGCTCGACAGCGCGTGCCAGTCGAAATACGGCTCCGGGTTCATGTCGCTGGCGATGGCGCAGGCCGGCCCGATGATGCAGTCCTTCGGCGGCGCACCCGGCGGCGACCCGAGCGCGATGTTGACGCAGGCGATGGGCGAACTCGACGGCCTGTCCGCCGATCAGTTCACGGTGGAAGTCGACGGCGACACCGCGACGGTCTTCCCGCCGGATGACGGCGGCGCGGACCCCATCCCCATGCGTCGGGGGTCCGACGGCCGGTGGCTCGTCGACCTGAGCGACTTCGAGATGATCATCGCGGCCAACCCCGACGCGCCGAAGTACCGCGAACTGATCCTCTTCTCGTTGCCGATCCTCGGCCAGCTGTTCGACCAGGTGACAACCGAGGTTGAGGCCGGCAGACTGGCCACGGCGGCGGACATGATGAACGCCCTCAACACCCGTTCCGCGATGATCATGATGCAGATCATGGGCAAGATGCAGGAACTGGGCATCCAGATGCCGGGCGCGCCCGGGATGCCGCCCCACGGCGGCGGCTGATGATCGCTGGGCGGGGGCCTGATCCCGTCCCAACAATCCACAATGGCTAACGACGCAGCCGCAAAGGCAGAGCGCACCCCCGGTCCGGCTCTGGCCGAGGTCAAGATGCACCTGCACATGCCGGCCAACCCGGCGGTGGGTGTTGTCGTCTCGACGGAAAGGTGCACCGGGCCCAAGAGCTCCGCGTTCGTCCGCCACATGGCCTTTGACGTTTCGGGCACGGAACTCGCCGGCAACTTCCGCCCGGGCCAGTCGTTCGGCGTCCTGCCGCCGGGGCTGGATGAGAACGGCAAGCCGCACAAGGTGCGCCTGTATTCGATTTCCTCACCGACGCGGGGCGAGGACGGGAAGGCGACGGTCGTCGCCACGACGGTCAAACGAACCATCGAGGAGAACCGCGACACGCACCGGCTGTACCTCGGTGTGGCGTCCAACTACCTGTGCGACCTGAAGCCGGGCGACCGCGTCAACCTGACCGGACCGAGCGGCAAGCGGTTCGTCCTGCCCGCCGACCCCGGAGCCCACGATTACCTGTTCTTCGCCACGGGGACAGGCATCGCGCCGTACCGCGGCATGCTGATGGATCTGGTCGAGGCGGGGGTCCGCTCGCGGATCACGCTGGTGATGGGTTCGCCGTACGCCAATGACCTGCTCTATGACGAGTTTTTGACGGATCTTGCGGCCAGGCACCAGGGTTTCCGGTACCTGACGGCGTTGAGCCGGCAATCGCAGCCGGATGGCGGCCCCCCCATGTACGTCCAGGATCGACTCCGAACGCACGCCGACGAACTGACAGCCCTGCTTTCGAGCGAGCGGACGCTGGTGTACATCTGCGGGCTGGCCGGGATGGAACTGGGGATCCTGCAGGGCCTCGCCCGGACCCTTCCGCCCGCGGTGCTCCCCTATTACCTGCAAGCGGATCCGGCCGTCGGAAACAGCATCGACGAGTGGGATCGGAGGATGATTCACAGGCAGATTCGGCCTACTCGGAGGGTGTTCGTGGAGGTGTACTGAGGGCCCGCAGAGTTGACCCAGAGCGGACCTACTGATAGGTTTCCCGTCCGCCCCTATGGGCGGTCGGTGCGGGAATCAGGGCTGGATTTGGGGCCGAGTTGCCGGGATTCGGGCGGGGTCTCCGCCAACGCACTCGATCTTGCAGAGGACCGACATTGACGAAGGCACGAAAGACCTGGAGACGATTGCCCGCCGCCCTTCTGGCGGTTCTGCTCATTCCGGTCGCCCCTGCCTCGGCCCAGAGCTCCGAGTTCGTCTCCAGCGACATCGCCGGCTCGCTCGTCATCAACCAGGCCCAGAGGCAGGCGATCCAGGACGCCGTCGGCACCAACCTGCCGCGGCTGGCGTCCGAGGACCCTACCCAGATCAAGCGGGGCCGGAACAACCTGCTCCGGCCCCTGGGGGGCACCGGCGTGTCCGTCGGCTTCCGCCTGGAATACAGCAATCAGTTGGCCGCGGGCCTGGCGGTTCATGCCCGCGCCGGCAAGGACATCACGGCCGTCAATGCCCTGATCATCGCGGGCGAACTGGCGACGGAGCAATCGGCGAACCTGCTGGACCAGTTCCGTGCGGATCAGCGCGTCTCGGTCCGCTACGCCGCGCTCTCCGCCTTCAAGCGCACCTTTGAGGCGATGACGACGAACAACCCGGCGATGGGGGCCGAGCAGGCCCAGAGCTTCGTCGGGAAGATCGCGGACCAGATCGGGAACGAGCAGCACCCGGACGTGCTGGACGCGGCCGCAAGGGCATTGATCGCGGCCGGCAGCGTCAACCGCCCGGGCTGGGAGGCCTTCCGCTCGGCATCGTTCGCGGCCCTCGCACGCTCTCTGGGCGACCGGGCCAGGAAACTGGACGTCGCGGCCGATTCGAACGCCATCGCTCCGACGCTCGTCCGCGCGTGCGAGGCGATGCGGGATTACCTGCCTCAACTGCAGACCAACGACCCCACGTTGCGTGTCGCGGCCGAGTTCGGCGGGCATCTGCTCGCCGCGGTCGGCCGGCGGGTCGATGCGGGCGACTATCCCGTCATCGCCATCGGTGACGACGACAGCACCGCGGCGGCGAAGCGTTCAGCCCGGCACACGCCCTCGCTGATGGTGGCTGTGGCCCAGACCACGATCCTCTTCTCCCTGGACCGCATGGCCCCCGACAACCGTCGCGACGCCACGCCGCTCGTCGACGAGTTCCGCAAGGCGACGGCGGAGGGCGATCAGGCCTTTCTGCGGACGCTCGACGGCGTGATCGGGCCCTCGGGCTACATGACACGCCCGCCGATCAGCCTCGCCGCGGGCACGTTCCGGCTCAAGTAGAGTCCGCGGACCCTCAGCCGCCCCGGGGGCCGTATCCTCCTGTGGGCATGGCCAAGCTCCTCCTCCCGTTTGCGCTGTTGATCGGGATCGTCGCGGCGACGGTGCTGTCCGACCGCCCCATGCCTCGGGCGGACTTCACCTTCATCAATCGCGGCGACGTGACCACGCTGGACCTGCAGCGGATGAGCTGGGTGCAGGACATGCGGGTCGCGTACATGCTCTTCGAGGGGCTGGTCCAGAACGACGTGTTCACACCCGGGTACGACATCGCCCCCGCCGCGGCGGAGCGATGGGAGGTCTCCGACGACGCGCTGACCTACACGTTCCACCTGCGTGCGGACGCGAAGTGGTCCAACGGCGAGCCGGTGCGTGCGGCGGACTTTGTCTATTCGTGGCGCCGGGCGATGATCCCGGACCTGGCGTCGGACTACACGGGGTTCTTCCAGTACATCGCCGGGGCGATCGAGTTTTACGAGTGGCGCGAGGCGGCGCTCGCCTCGTACCAGCCCGGGCCCGACGGCGTCGCGGCCTCGCGGGCGCTCTGGGCCGAGACCGAGCGGAGGTTTGACGAGGTGGTGGGCCTCAAAGCGGTCGATGACCGGACGCTGATGGTCACGCTGGCGCAACCCACGCCGATGTTCCTGGACTTCTGTTCCTTCCCGGTCTTCTACCCCGTCTACCCGCCGCTGGTGCGCCAGTACGAGACGATTGATCCCGGGACGGGCCGCCTGGAGGGCGAGCACGGCTGGACGAAGCCGCCGCGGCTGATCAGCAACGGTCCGTTCAAGCTGACGGTCTGGCGGTTCAAGCGCGACATGCGGCTGGAGAAGAACGAGCACTACTGGAACCGCGACGAGGTCGCGATCGACTCGATCGCGATGCCGTCGGTGAGCGACGGGAACGCCTCGGTGCTCGCGTTCCAGACCGGAGCGGTCGACTGGGTCAGCGACGTGACGCCGAACTTCAAGGCCGACATGCTGGCCGAGAAGATGGCGTTCTACCGCGAGAACCAGGCGCTGTACGACCGGCTGAAGGCCGAGGGGCTGGACCAGTTCGAGATCGACCGGCGGATGCCGGACGACCCGCGCAAGAACATCCACGCGATCCCGACCTTCGGCACGTACTTCTGGAACTTCAACTGCCGGCCGACCTTCCCCGACGGGCGAGCGAACCCTTTTCGAGACGCGCGGGTCCGGCGGGCCTTCGCCATGGTCGTCGACAAACGGGCGATCGTCGAGACGGTCAAGCGTTGCGGCGAGCCGGTCGCCCGGTCGCTCGTGCCGCCCGGTTCGATCGGCGGGTACACATCCGCACGCGGGCTCGATTGCCTGTCCGACTTTGACGACCCCGCGGCCAGGCGGGCGTGGGTGCAGAAGGCCCGCGACCTGCTGCGCGAAGCCGGCTATCCGGAGATGTCGAAGTTCCCGACGGTCGAGGTGCTCTTCAACAAGGACTCGGGGCACGACCTGGTCGCGCAGTCGCTCGCCCGCGGGTGGGAGGAGCACCTGGGCATCTCGGTGCGCCTCTCGCAGAAGGAGGTCAAGGTCTTCAAGGACGACCTCAAGAAGGGCAACTTCATGATCTCGCGCGCCGGGTGGTACGGCGATTACGGCGACGCCACGACTTTTCTCGACCTGTCGCGCTCCACCGACGGGAACAACGACCGCAAGTACAACAACCCGCGGTTCGACGCGCTCCTCGATGAGGCGAAGGTGGAGACGGACCCGGCGGCGCGCGCGGCCATTCTCGAGGAGTGCGAGCGGATCATCATGGAAGACGACTTCCCCATGATCCCCTTGTACCACTACGTGACGCTGTACCTGTTCGATGCCGACAAGTTCACGGGCCTCAACCCCCACCCGCGCGCTGATCAGAAGGGTTTCCTGATCGATATCTTCGGCGACGGCAAGGGAACGGATGTGCCCAAGGTGATGCGTCGCGCGGGGAGCGAAGAGTGATGCGCGGCGTCGCGCGATTCGCTCCGGGAATGTGCTCGGACACGCCTGGACCGGATGATCCACCATGTTCGGCCTGATCGTCCGCCGCCTGCTGCAACTGCCGCTGATCCTTGTCGTGATCTACACGCTCACGCTGACGCTGGCGTGGGCGATCCCGGGCAGCCCGCTTGAGAAGGCGGAGGGCCGGCGCCCCGCGGAGAACGTGATCCGGCAGATGGAGGCGCGCTACAAGCTCGACAGCTTCTGGAACTTCTACGCCTCGTACCTCGACAACATCACGGGCGTGAAGTACGTCCGTGAGAGCCTCGACGGCACGGCGGCACGCCGGGCGGAAGAGAGCGGCGCCCTGGGCCTGGCCGCGCCGGAGCGCCGCGTCTTCGACTTCGGGCCGTCGCTCTTCTACACCGACGAGCACGTCAACGAGGTGATCCGGGCCTCGCTCCCCGTTTCGGTGACGCTGGGCGCGCTGGCGATCCTCATCGCGCTCGTCGTCGGGCTGGGCGCGGGGATCGTCGGGGCGGTGCGCCCCAACTCGATCGCGGACCTCTCGACGCTCGCCGTCGCGCTGATCGGGATCAGCCTGCCGAGCTTCGTCATCGGGACGGTGCTGCTCCTGGTCTTCTCCGTGCTCTACCCGATCTTCCCCGTGGCCTCGTGGGGCTCGCTGCTCGACCTCGTGCTGCCGGCGGTGACGCTGAGCCTGCCGTTCGCGGCGTACATCGCGCGCCTGACGCGGATGGGGATGATCGACTGCCTCGGGGCCGACTACATCCGCACGGCGCGGGCCAAGGGGCTCTCCGAATCGCGTGTCCTGCTCTCGCTCGCGCTCATGAACGCGTTCTTGCCCGTGCTCAGCTACCTCTGGCGTGCGACGGCGCTGGCGATGAACGTCTCATTC
>CAZMPE010000074.1:0-2997 GCA_964567955.1 uncultured Phycisphaeraceae bacterium
GAGCGCCGGGGGCGGTCGAGCCCGACTCCGGTGCTCACGACAGTTTGATGAGGCGGCGGCCGACCCACTCGAGGGTGAGGAGGAGCACGAGCAGGATCAGGACGGCGGGCTTGTCCCAGAGCGTCGTGATGTCGGGCGTGCCCGCGATGCGGATCTCTCGATTGGGGAGCAGATCAGGGGCGGAGGCGAGGTCGGACGGCGCGAGGACCCGGCCTTCGGTCTGCTCGCTGAGGCGCGTGAGGAGGGCGTGATCGGTTTCGGGGTGGCGGAGTTCATCGTCGCTGAGGGCGACTTCGAGATCGGCGGCGAGGCCCAGGTTCGCGAGGAGCGGGTCGATGGCTTCGACTCGGTACTTGCCCGCTTCGTCGGGCGTCCACAGGCGTGCGAAGGATCGCGAGGAGCCGCGGGCGCCGATCTGTTCGGGGGCGAGCGTCAGTTCGATCGGGGCGGAGCGTTCCGGGCCCGCCTCGCCGCGGGGACCCTCGTCGACGCGGCGGATGCGTGCGGTGAGGGTGGCGCCGGAGGGGACGAGGTCGACGATGGACTGGTCGAGGAGCTCGACGGCGACGCGGACGGGCTGGCGGACTTCGGCGCGCCGGGGCGTCACCTCGATGAGCGCGGAGCGCGCGGTCCGGGCGAGGCTCTCGCGGCCCTGGAGGCGCATGAGGGGGAGCCAGAAGCGTTCGGGGAGCGCCTCGCCGCGGGCGTATCGCCAGCGCCAGATCTCATCGGTGGCGACGTACATGACGCGTCCTGCGCCGTAGCGCATGGTGAGGACGAGCGGTGACCTGAGCGACTCTTCGCCGGGGGCGGAGAGGGGATGGGCCCAGGCGAGGACCTCGGCGGTGGGCTTGACGATGGCGGGGTCGATGCGCTGGGCGTAGCGGAGGGCGGACCATCCGGTGCGCGGGTCGGCGAGCGAGGGCGGCCAGCCGGCGTCGGATTCGTTGCCGAGTTCGAGGAGTCCGAGGCGTTCGGCGCCGGGCGCGCGCGTGACGACGACCGACTCGTCCCAGGCGCGGACGGAATCATCGCCGGCGCGTCCCGTGGCCGGCGCGAAGGGGAGGAGGTCGGCGAGCGGGCTGTCGCGCCAGGTGGAGGGCGTGGCGCCCGGGCCGCCGACCCAGAGGAGGCCGGCGCCGCGGACGGCGATGTGCTCGCGGAGCTGCTCGAGCTGTTCGTCGCTGAAGAGGTTGGAGGCGAGGTCGCCGAGGATGATGACGTCGAAGGCGGCCCATTCTTCCGGCGAGCGCGGGATGGAGAGGAGCTGCACGTCGCCTTCCTGCAGGTACTGGCGGTTGGAGGCCAGGAGCATGGAGGCGGAGCGGATGGAGGGCTCGCGGACGAGGAGGTTCTTGAGGTAGCGGTATTCCCAGCGCGGGTAGCCGTCGAAATAGGCGACGCGGAGCGGGCGGTCGACGAGTTCGGGCTTGATCTCCGCCTCGTTGTTCTCCTCGATGAGGTCGGGGGCGTCGGGGACGATGACGACGGTCCAGGTCGGCGCGCCGGGAAGGTCGGGGCGGGTGGTCAGGACGACTCGCGTGCGTCCGGCGGACCATCCGGACTCGTCACGCGGGAGGGGGGCCTCGTCGAGGACGCGGCCGGTGGCGCGGTCGATGAGCCGGACGACGCCGGAGGGCGGGGGGCGGCCCTGGGCCGGGGCGCCGAGGCGGTCGACCTGCACGACGACGGGGACGGTGTCGTTCACAAAGGCGAGGAGGGGGGCCTCCGCCGCGACGATCGCGAGGTCGGAGACCGGCTCGGCGCTTCCGAGGGGGACGGTGAGGACGGGGATGTGCTCGGATTGCAGGCGGCGGAGGACGGCGCGTCCGGGCTCATCGACGGAGCGTCCGTCGCTGAGGACGATGACGCCGGCGATGGGTCGTGCGGCGGCGCGCTGGAAGGCCTGCTCGAGGACGGCGCCGATGGCGGTGCGGCGTCCGGAGGGCCGGCCGATCTCGGGGGGCTGATCGCCGGGCGGGGCGGCCAGCTCGTAGACGCCGCTGTCGAAGCCGAGCCAGACGACGGTGCGTTCCTTGGCGAGTTCGGCGAGTCGCGGCCAGCCGTCTCGGATCGATTCGGCGAGCTGCTCTTCGCGGGCGCGCCGGCCGGCGGCGCCGGGCGCGTCCTTGATGGACATCGAGGCGGAGCGATCCACAAGAACGAGGACCCAGTCCTTTTCCACCCGTTCGTTGGGGCGGACCAGTTGCGGCCCGGAGATGACGAGCAGGAGCGTGAGGAGCAGGCCGCCGCGGAGCGCGCCGAGCGACCATCGCGCCGCCGGCGACCCGATGAGCCGGCGGTAGCTCCACCAGGCGACGGCGAGCGCGGCGAGAACGGCGAGGAGCCAGGCCCAGGCGGGGAAGGGGCGTGCGAACTGGAAGAGGACGCCTTCGGCGCCGAAGCGCATGGCCTCGAGTCCGAAGATGGTGTCGAGGGCGCGGCTCATGCCTTGACACCTTCCGGCGCGGCGCCCGCGTGGCTGAACCATCGGGCGAGGACGGTCTCCACGAGCGCGAGGGCGATGGCGGCGATGAGCAGGCCCAGCGTGAGCGGCGTGCCGTCATCGCCGCGATCGAGTGCGGCGCGAAGGCTCGGGGTGTTCTCGCCCGTGCCGCCGGCGGGGGCGGATGTTCCGAGCCACTCGACGGGGCCAGCGTTGGTGAGCCAGTTGAGGACGGCGGCGGGGGCCTGGGCGTCGGTCGTGCCGGCGCGGGGGTCCGGGTTGACGATGACGAGGCCGCGGGAGGCGCCGGCCTCATCGACCGCGCGCCAGACGCCCGCGTGCCGGATCGGCTCGGCGGTGCGGCCGGTGTCGTCGGTGGCGATGGCGGGGCCGGCGGGGGTGCGGAGTTCGACGGTTCGTGCGGGCGTTTCGGGGCGTGAGCCGGCGACGGAGGACCACTCGCCGCGGGCGCGGGCGACGCCCTGTCGGACGAGTTCCTGGATGAGCGGGACGAAGAGTGCGCGGGCCTGGAGGTCGGTCCAATCGAACGA
>CAZMPE010000074.1:3007-9290 GCA_964567955.1 uncultured Phycisphaeraceae bacterium
GTGCGACGCCGAGCGAGACGACGAGGCCGCGCCGGCCGGGGCTGGACTCGCCTCCGGGGGCGCCGGCGACGATGAGGGGTGTGCCGTCGGCGAGGGAGATGAGCGTGGCGGTTTCGGTGGAATCGGGGCCCGGGGTGACGGGGAGCATCCTCCAGATGCGGACGGGCTTGCCGAGCTCGGGGAGTTCGGCGCCGATCATGGAGAGGAGGTCGTCGGCGCCGGCGCGGGAGGCGGGGCGGTCGGCGGCGAGTCCGATGCCGTCGGTGAAGGCGCGGGCTTCGCGGGCGAAGGTCCACCCGAGGCCCATTTCGCGGACGAGCATGTCGGCCCAGAGGTGGACGGTGACCTGGGGCGGGGGCGTGACGAGGAGCAGGCCGCCGCTGCGGACGTAGTTGGCGAGGCGTTGCCAGGCGCCGTCGCTGAGGGTGTCGGGCCGTACGAGGAGAACGGCGTCGAGACCGGAGAGGCGTGCGGCGTCGACGGAGGCGGGGTCGATCTCGGTGACTTCGATCTCGCGGTCGGGTGCGGGGCGGTCGCCGGGCGAGGGTTCGAGGCAGACGCGGAGCCAGTCGGCCGGCTCGAACTGGAGGACGCCGGGGCGGGCTCCTCCGGTGGCGAAGCGGCGGGGGGAGATGAGACCGACGCGGAGGGCTTCGCGGACCTCGACGACGCGGCGCCAGGTGTTGTCGCCGGCGACGGCGTCGTCGTCGATGGTTGCGCGGAGCACGAAGGCGCCGGTGCGGCGTGCGGGCGGCGCGGCGTCGAGGGAGACGGTCGCCTCGGCCTGTCCCGCGTCCCAGCGGACGACGGCCTGGGTCGTGGCGCCGGGGTCCTCGGCGCGCTCGTCGCCGGTCTCGACGCGCAGCCGGACGGTGGTGACGCCGGGGCGTCCGACGTCGGGCCCGGAGCGGCGCAGTCGCACGGCGACGGGGGACGACGGGGGCGCTACGGCGGGCCCACGGACGAGGACCGGGCGGAGGGGCTCGACGCCGAGGATCGAGACGTTGGGCACGGCGCGGTCCGCGGGACGCGAGGCGGCGAGCATCACGGGCTTTGCGGCGTCGGCGGTGAGCGGATCGGGTGCGCGTTCGAGGTCCGCCGAGCCGGTGAGGAACTCGCTGAGCACGACGACGACGGTCCGGCCGCGGGCGGAGTCGGCGGCGGCGGCGGCCTGGATGGAGGCGAACGCGCCGGCGATATCGGCGCGGCTGTCGGTGGTTTCGAGGCGCGCGAGGTGGGCCGTGACCGCGGCGAGATCGGAGGAGGCGGGGACGATGAGCGGTTGCGACGGTCCGCCGAGGGCGATCAATCCCGCGCGGTCGCCGCCGGTGGCGGAGAGTTGGTCGATGAGGGCGGTCGCGGCCTTTTTGTGGCGTTCGAGGGCGGAATCGGGGCCGTCTTGCGCGGAGGCGGTGAGGCTGTTATCGACGACGATGTAGAGGGTGACGGCGGCGTGCCCCATGAGTGCGGAGGCGGCGCCGAAGAGCGGGCGGCCGAGGCCGACGGCGATGAGGGCGAGGACGAGGCAGCGGGCGATGAGGAGGAGGAGCTGTTCGAGCCGGAGTCGGCGTTTGTGGCGGCGTACGGCCTCGAGGAGGAATCGCATGGCGCCCCAGAGGACGGGTCGGCGGCGGCGGCGCATGAGGAGGTGGATGATGATCGGGATGGCGACGCACGCGACGCCGGCGAGGGCGAGGATGGGGTTGATGAAGTTCACGCCCCGTGGCTCCCGAGATGTGCGGGTGCGCGGCTATCCACTCTTGCTCCTCTTCATGAGGGCGTTGCGCCGTGCGACGAAGGCGGCGAGCGCCGGGCCGAGCCAATCGTGGGTGTTGATGAGCTGGTAGTCGAAGCCGAAGCCGCGGGCGATGCGTTCGATGCTGGTGAGGTGTTCGCGGAGGGACTGGAGGTAGGCGGAGCGGATCGCGCGCGGGTCGATGCGGAGGCGGGCCTCGCCCTCGAGGCCGTCGAAGGGTGCGGCGTCGGTGAAGTCGAACTGGAGTTCGGCGCGGTCGAGGACCTGGAAGACGATCATGTCGTGGCGCTTGTGGCGGACGCGGGCCATGGCGGCGCGGGCGTCCTCCGGGTCGGTGAAGACGTCGCTGATGAGGGCGATGAGGCAGCGGTTGTTGAGCTTGGCGAGGGTCTGGTCGATGACGCGCCCGATGTTCGTCGTGCTGTCGTGGCGGGTGTCCTGGTAATGGGTGGCGAGGGCGCCGACGATCTGGCGCCACGTCCCCTGGCTGCTGGACCGCTTGACCATGGAGCGGACCTCTTCGGCGAAGACGGTGAGGCCGACGCGGTCGCCCTGGCGGAGCGTGATGTAGGACATGGCGGCGGCGACGGCGGTGGCGTGGTCGAACTTGCTCCAGTTGCTGCGGCCGTCGGGGCTGAGGGTGTGGCCGGCGCCGGAGGCTTCCTCAAAGGAGCGCGAGCCGTAGCGCATCGAGCCGGAGGCGTCGACGAGGACCATGAGGTCGAGGCTCGTCTCCTGCTGGTACTGCTTGAGGTGGAGCTTGTCGCTGCGGGCGTAGACCTTCCAGTCGAGGTGGCGGATGTCGTCGCCGGCGACGTAGGGGCGGTGCTGGGCGAACTCGACGCTGAAGCCGTGGTAGGGGGAGCGGTGCATGCCGCTCATGACGCCTTCGACGATCATCTTGGCGCGCAGCTCGAACGAGCCGAGGCGGGCCAGTGTCTGCGGGTGCAGGTACAGCGAGGCATCCGCTTCGGGGAGCATGCCGGAAGACGGTCGGACCTCCGTGTCGTCGGCCATCGGTGTGATGGTACTCGCCCGGGCCGGGGCGCGTTTCCGATAACGCGGGGCCGGGCGGAGCGCCGGGCCTGTGTGCGCGGCAGGCTGGGGTGGGGGGATGGCCGTCGCGGGTGAACCGGACGAACCGGCGGTTCGCGGGGCGTGTATCAGAGGGGAAGAACCCCTGTTCCGCCGATGGGAAGGTCAGACATGAACGAGCGTCTGAGGGCCGTTTCCCGCACGATCTGGAAGGACTGGATCAAGCCGCTGGCCATCGTGGTCGTCGTGCTGACGACGTTCCGGTCCGCGGTCGCCGACTGGAACGACGTGCCGACCGGGTCGATGCGGCCGACGATCCTCGAGGGCGATCGCATTCTCGTCAACAAGCTGGCGTTCGGGCTGCGTGTGCCGTTCACGCTGCGGTGGTTCGTCCAGTGGGATGAGCCCGCGCGGGGCGACGTCGTGGTGCTGCATTCGCCCGCCGACGGGACGCGGCTGGTCAAGCGGGTCGTCGGGCTGCCCGGCGATACGGTGGAGATGCGCGACAACCGGCTGTTGATCAACGGAGCGGCCGTGCGGTACCTGGCGCTCGATGAGTCGATCGTCGGGTGGATACCCGCCGAGGAGCGTGCGCGGCACGAGTTTGCCTCGGAGGCGATCGCGGGGGTCGGGCACCCGGTGATGGTGACGCCGCTCCTGCCGGCGATGCGCTCGTTCGGGCCCGTGGTTTTGCCGGCGGGGCAGTTCTTCGTGTTGGGGGACAACCGCGACCAGAGCGCGGATTCGCGCGCGTTCGGGTTCGTGAAGCGGGGCCTGATCGTGGGGCGATCGAGCGTGGTGGCGTTCAGCCTGGACCGCGACCGGTACTACCTGCCGCGGGTCGGGCGGTTCTTCCGCGCGCTGCCGTGACACCGGGCTAGATCGGGATCTCTTCCTCGCCGGGGACGTCGTCTTCGCGTTCCGGTCCGCCGCCGTCGCGGAAGTCCGGGACCGGTCCGGTGCGGGGCCCTTCCGCGAAGGCGGATGCCGCGACGGGGCGTGTGCGCACGAAGGGCGTGTCGTCGGAGGCGCGCGGGGTGTATCCGCCGGCGTGGCTCTTGAAGCGGGTCGTCTCGGCGTCCCAGGTGAGGCGGACGACGTCGGTGGGGCCGTTCCGCTGCTTGGCGATGATGAGTTCAGCGGTGCCGATCTTTTCGGGGTTGTTGGCGGCCCAATCCTCGTTGGCGACGTGGTAGTAATCCTCGCGGTGGAGGAGCATGACGACGTCGGCGTCCTGTTCGATGGAGCCGGATTCGCGCAGGTCGCTCATGCGCGGGCGGTTGCCCTCGCGCTGCTCGCTGGCGCGGTTGAGCTGCGAGAGGCAGATCACGGGGATGTCGAGTTCGCGGGCCAGGGCCTTGATGCCGCGGCTGATGGCGGAGACCTCGACCTGTCGTGATTCGCGGGACTGGCCCGGCGAGGTGAGGAGCTGGAGGTAGTCGACGATGACGCAGCGGACGTCGTGGCGCGAGACCATGCGCCGGGCGCGGGCCCGGAGGGCCATGACGCTCAGGCCCGGGGTGTCGTCGACGAAGATCGGGCACTGCTTGAGCTCGTCGCAGGCGTCGGTGAGGGTGCTGTACTCCGCGGGGGAGAGGCGGCGGCCGCCGCGGATGTCCTGTGACGAGAACCCCGACATCGCGCTGATGAAGCGCTGGGTGACGGCGGTCTTGGTCATTTCGAGGCTGAAGACGGCGACGCCGACGCCGGCGCCCTTGGGATGGTTGTCCCACTTGGTGCGTCCGCCGCGGGCGATCTCCTCGGCGATGTTGAGTGCGAGAGCGGTCTTTCCCATCGAGGGGCGTGCGGCGATGATGATCATCTCGCCGCGCTGCAGGCCGCCGGTGAGCTTGTCGAGGTCGGTGAAACCCGTGGGGAGCCCGCTGATGCCCTGTCCCTCGGAGGCCTCGATGCGGTCGAACTCGATCTGGAGGAGTTCGGCGAGGGCCTGGGGGTCCGAGGTCTGGTCCTCCTGGGCGATCTCGAAGATGCGAGACTCGGCGGTATCGACCAGGCGCGCGGCATCGTCGCCGACGACCTTCCCGGCGTGGTAGGTGTCGTAGAGGATCTGGCCCGCGGCGTCGATGAGGCGGCGCAGCTTGTACTTCTCGGCGATGATGCGGGCGAAGTGGGGGGCGTTGGCGGCGGTGGGGACGTCCTGGGCGAGGGTGACGAGGTACTCGGCGCCGCCGATCTGCTGGAGGACGCCCTTGTCGGCGAGGGACTGGTTGAGCTGGACGAGGTCGCCGGAGTGGTGCTTGTCGAAGACCTCGATGAGCGCCTGGAAGATCAGCCCGTGGCGCTCGTCATAGAACGCCTCGGGGCCCTTGACGATGGCGATGACGTCGGCGATGACGCGGGGGTCGAGGATCATGGAGCCCAGGAGGCTCATCTCGGCCTCGATGGAGCACGGGGGCTCGCGGTCGAAGAGGCGGCCGAGGGGGGTCCGTGGGGCACCAGGGCCCGGCGTGCCCCTGGGGCGCGGCGATCCCTCGTATCGGCGGAAGTCAAAGGTGTCGGGGCCGGAGGGCGCGGAGGACATCGAGACCAGACTAGGCAGGCCGTGCCGCGCCGTGGCGAAGACGACAGCTTCTTCTTGGTTGTCCACAGAGAATCGGGCGGACTCGCGGCACCACCGGCGCCGGACAGCCGGTGCGGCCGGCGGCGGGACCGGCCGGCTGGCGGGTCACTACGCTTGGCCATGCCCGTTGCCGCCTTGTCCGGACGCATTGCGATTGTCACCGGCGCCTCGGCGGGGATCGGGCGGGCGATCGCTCGGCAACTGGCGCAGGACGGGGCGGGGGTGGTGATCAATGCGCGGCGGGCCGAGCGGCTGACGGCGGCGGCGCGGGAAATCGAGGGGGCGTGTGCCGGGGCGCGGGTCATACCGGTTCCGGGGGATTGTGCGGAGCCGTCGGTGATCGACTCGATGCTGAGCTGCGCCAGGGAGCACCTTGGGGGCGAGGCTGACCTGGTGGTGGTCAATGCCGGGCGCGGGCTGAAGGGATCGGTTGTGGACTCTGACCCGGCCCAGTGGGAGGACATGCTGCGGACCAACCTGCTGGGCGCGGCGAGGCTGATGCGTGGGGCGGCGGCGGCGATGATCGGCGTGGCGGGGCCCTCCGGCGGCAACGGCCGCCCGTGGACGCAGCACGCGCGCGACATCATCGTGATCGGCTCGGTGGTGGGGCGGAACGTGTCGCCGTTTTCGAGCATGTATGGCTCGACGAAATTCGGCGTGCACGCCCTGGCGGAGGGGCTGCGCCGGGAGCTGGGACCCAAGGGCGTGCGGGTGTCGATGGCGGCGCCGGGCTTTGTGACCAGCGAGTTCCAGGGCGTGGCGGGGTATGACCCGTCGTGGTATGACGGCGTCGTGGAGCGGCTGGGGCCGGTGCTCGAGCCGGCGGACGTCGCGCGCCTGGTCGCGTTCATGGCGGCGCAGCCCGCGCACAGCCCCCTTGCTGCTGTTGCCATTTGTTGAAAATTGTTTCA
>CAZMPE010000075.1:0-9266 GCA_964567955.1 uncultured Phycisphaeraceae bacterium
GGCGGCAGAGCCCGCCGGTCTCGGTGGCACGGCGGGGAGTCACTTCGGTGCCGCCTGCCGACCGATCAATCGCCGATGCAAAGCACGCATGCCCCGCGGCATGGCGCTTCCTACCGCAGCGCCACCAATGACCCACAGCACCATTTGTGCATCGGCCTCTATCACATCATTGATGATCAAATACCACAACACGGGGGGTGCCATTGCGACACCGAACCCCGCTATTGTGCTGGGCCATGGCTCATGGCGCCTCCTCGTAGCCATGCGCGGCAATGACACGATGATTATGGCCAGGATATAGAGAACGGGCACGGCATGAACTTCAATCTCCATCGTGTCCACTGGAGGAAGCGCTCGCAAGCTCGATTCAGGGTCTCCAACCGCTGAACGAACATACACACGGACTTCCTGGCCAGTGTAGAAGGTACGAGCCTCTTGTTCGGCGCGGGCCCTTGTCAGGAAATGCACTTCAGTTTGGGGTGCATATTCTGTCGCGTTTCTGTCTATGCCCTCGGCTGTGCGATACGAGTACGGTATGTGAATGCGATAGCCACGGATGCGGGTGCTTGGCCTTACCATTGATACCGACGCGGCGCCAAGAATTGTTCCATTGACTTGGGTTTCTCGAGCGAAGGAAGTTCGCGTCCACACTCTCCATGCGACGGCGCACAGCGCCGCTGCAAACACGATAGCGAGGAGCGCTCTGATCCGACTGATGTCCGGTCGTGGTCGTTGCATTGGCAGATCGCACCGCAGTCGTCTCAACACCGTGCCACCAACGCCGTGAACTACTCGGCGTGTGATCGTACCCGGAGTTGTTGCGCCGCAGCGGTTTCCACGCGGGTGGCGGTGGCGGGTTCTGGGGCACCGGGCGGCGGGTGAGCGAAGTGAGTCTTCGTCCGCCCATAGGGCGGGGAAATGGGAAAGGTCTGGTCCCCGGGGGTGCAAAGCCACCCCCGGCAACTGCCGTGCGCCCTCCGGGCGAAGCGAGTTGTGGATCGAGCGCGGGCACAAAGGGCCGTCCGACGCTCCTTCACAGTCGCGTCTCTGATTGGAGACGCGGGGACGGATGACCCGGACCTTCGCCTCGCCTCAGGTCCGGCGTCGGGAGAGCGTCGGGATACAGGGCCGGTCGACCATTCACTCTCTTCGGGCGCTATTGCACGCTCCGGGGTCAAGAGCCCGCTTCAGCGGACTGGGGGCGTGGGCGTGAGGCGCGCTTGGGGAGAGACGCAGACAGTTCAAACGCAGGTTGGATAGGTCGCGTTCATCCCCGAAGCGGGATGATCGTGGAGCGCCCAACGCCGTGCGGCCGGTCTCCCGGATCAGAGGATCACTCCTCCCTTTCAATCATCCGCACGATCCCGACGTCGATGTACTGCCCGCCGCGGGTCTGCCGGCAGTGGACGGCGATGGTGTTGGGGCCGGGCTTGAGCGCGCCGGCGGCGTCGGAGCGGACGGGGACGATGGTGTAATCGGTCGTGTAGCCGGTGACCTTCGCCGCGAGGACGCCGTTGAGCCAGACCTCGGCGTCCTCGTCGTGGTGGATCAGCAGCGCGAGATCGCCCGCGGGCGCGGCGGACAGCTCGAACCCGCGGCGGAGCCAGATATCGGGGGTCGTCCATCCGGTGCGGACGATCGCGCCGGGGGTGCCACGCGAACCGAAGCCGGCGGGGGCGGCGATCCAGGACGAGTCGTCAAAGCCCGGCGCTTCCCAGCCGTCGTCCGGAGCGGCGAACGTGTGCCGCCAGGTCGCGCCGTCGATTTGCGACGCGGCGAGGACCGGCTCGATGCGGGGGAAGAGGCCGCGGTTGGCGCGGGCGACGCGGTCGGCGTCGACCTTCAGGACCTCGCGGTCGTAGGTGAGCAGGCCGTTGCACTCGGTCTCGACGTCGGTGAGTTGCGTGTAGATGCCGGCGGAGAGGCCGTCGTCCTTCAGCGCCCAGAGGCGGCGGAGGAGTTCGACGTATTGGCCCGTCAGGTCGTCGCGATCGGATGCGCCCTTGTAACCCCAGGTGCGGGATTCCCACGTGTGGCCGTCGATCGCGAGGCCGAGGCCGCCGAACTCGCCGAGGATGACGGCGCGGCCGCCCCATTGCCGGTCCGAACCGATCGGGCCCGGGCCGGGGTAGGTGTGGATGTCGAAGATGTCGCCGGTGCCGCGATCGGTCCAGCCGCTGGCGGAGATGACGAGGCGCGCCGGGTCCAGTTGCTGGACGAGTTTTGTGTTCCGCTCCGTGTCGGACTGGCCCCAGCCCTCGTTGAAGACGACCCAACCGATGACGCTCGGGTGCCTGCCGCGGTCCTCGATGAGGCGGCGGAGTTCGACTTCGAACTGAGCGGCGGAATCCGGCGTGCGCGTGATGTCGGGGTCGGCGCCGCCGATGTAACGATCGCCGGAGGGCATGTCCTGAAGAACCGCGAGGCCGAGCCGGTCGCACCAGTAGTACCAACGCTCCGATTCGATCTTGACGTGCTTGCGGACGGCGTTGAAGCCGAGACGCTTCATGGTCTCGATATCGAAACGGATGGCGTCGTCGGAGGGCGGCGTGTAGAGCCCGTCGGGCCAGAAGCCCTGATCGAGCGGGCCGACGAGGAAGGCGGGTTGATCGTTGAAATGGACGCGGCGCACCCCCGCGGCGTCCGGTTTCACCTCGACGGAGCGGAAGGCAAATTGCGTGGCCACGCTGTCGATGATGTGCATGATCTCCGCATGACCGGTATGGATCGAGATCTGCAGGCTGTAGAGAAAGGGATTGTCGGGAGTCCAGAAGTGTGGATCGGGAATGGCGATTTCGACTTCCTGTTCGCCGCGACCTCGCGTCGCCGTCGCTATGAGGGACTGCCCCTGCGAGACGACGATCTCGACCGGGAACGGAATGTCGTTCCAGTTCATTCGAACGCGCACCGACGAGCGGGCCGAGTCCGCCGTGACGACCAGGTCTCGGACATGCGTCTCGTTGACCGGCTCCATCCAGACCGTCTGCCAGATGCCGCTCGTCGGTGTGTACCAGATGCCGCCGGGCTTGAGGACCTGCTTGCCGCGGGGCTGCCAGTGTTCGTCGGTCGGGTCCCAGACGCCGACGATGAGTTCCTGCGGGCCGCTCGGGTTGATCGCATCGGTGATATCGATGGAGAAGCGGTCGAACCCGCCGCGGTGCGTGCCGACCTGTTTGCCGTTTACATAGACGGCTGCTTCCCAATCGACGGCGTCGAGGTGGAGGATGGCCCTGCGCCCGCGCCACTCGGCGGGCACTTCGAACGCGCGCCGGTACCACATGCGCGGCTCGTGCCGGCCGATGCCGGAGAGCGAGGACTCGACGGGGAACGGGACGAGTATGCGCTCGGGCAGATCGCGCCCGAACGGCGGGGCTTCACCTTCCGCCGCGGGCGCGAACTGCCAGAGGCCGTTGAGGTTCTGCCACTCCATGCGCACGAGCGTCGGGCGCGGGTACTCGGGGTGGACGTTGTCGGGCGTGACGGCCTTGCCCCAGCGGGTCATCAACGGGCCGGGGGCGGGCGACCACTCCTGCGCGAACGCGCCGGAACACAGCAGCGCGACGGCGAGCAAGGCTCTTGCGATCATGGCGGCAGTCTACCGGGGCGCATCACCCGGGCCCGGGCGAGAACGGGAAGCCGGGTGTTGTCCAGACCTCTTTGCGGCCGCCGGTGAACCAGGAGACCCTCGCCGCGCATTCGGGGAATCGGGCCATGATCGCGGAGGCCCGCTGCGGCCCGGCGATGCAGAGCGCGGTGGAGAGTGCGTCGGCGGTGGCGCCGTCGGGCGCGAGGACCGTCGACTCGACGCGGTTGGTCAGGCCGACGCCGGTCGCGGGGTCGAGGATGTGCGAGTAGCGCGTGCCGCGGATCTCGATGAACTGTTCGGCGTCGCCGGAGGTCGAGACGGCGCGCCGGCTGAGCGCGACGACGCCGGCGTCGCCCAGCGCGATGCGCCATCCGGGCGAGTCGGGGGGCGGGTCTCCCGCGGCGATGTCGCCCGCGATCGCGACCATGCAGGACGGGAAGCCGGCGCGCCGGATGGCGTCAACGGCCTCCGACGCGGCGTACCCCTTGCCGATACCGCCGAAGTCGAGGCGTGTGCCGGCGCGCGAGAGGCGGGCGGTCCGGCCGTCGGGCGCGAGCTGGATGCGATCCATGCCGACGGAGGCTCGCGCGTGCTCCATTTCGAGCGCGTACGGGAGTCGCTTCTTTGCTTTCGCCTCGCGCCAGAGCTGGACGAGAGGGCCGATGGTCACGTCGAATGCGCCGTCGGTCCGGCGCGAGAGTTCGATCGATCGGCGGAGCACCTCGGCCAGGTCGCGGCTGATCGGGACGGGCGGCGCACCGGCCCCGCCGCAGAGCCGCATGGCCTCGGAATCCGGGCGGTAATCGCTCAGGGCGGCCTCGATGGCGTCGATCCGGGCGAAACCGGCGTTGGCGGCGGTGCGTGCGGCGCCGGGGGATTCGGACCAGATGACGATTCGCGTCTGGACGCCCATGCAGAGTCGTGTAAACTCGGCGCGCCCGGGCTGCGTGCTGACGCACCCGGTCGCGAGCCAGAGGACGACGATGCACATGGCGAGATGGATGGGACGGATCAACGGCAACGAGAGGCCTCCCCGGGTGACGGGCATAGAGAGGCTAGTCCGGTTGACCGGTGCGGGCGTGGTTCTCGCGGCGGGTTGCGCGGCGTTCGGGCAGGCGGGGTTCAGGGAGGAGCTGGCCGGCACGACGGCGACGCTCGAGATGGTGCCGATCCCCGCGGGGGCCTTTCGCAGCGGGGAGACGACGATCGAGATTCCCGCGATGTGGATGAGCAAGACGGAGATCACGTGGGACCTGTTCGATGTCTTCGTCTACCGGCTCGATGCGACCGACAACGGAACGCCGGCGGGCGTTGACGCCGTGACGCGCCCGAGCAAGCCGTACCTGCCGCCGGACCGCGGCTTCGGGCACGAGGGGTTCCCGGCTATTTCGATGTCGCACAAGGGCGCGGCGGAGTTCTGCGTGTGGCTGTCGGCGAAGACGGGGCGGACGTACCGGCTGCCGACGGAGGCGGAGTGGGAGTATGCCGCACGGGCCGGCGCCGCCGAGCCCGTGTCGCTCGACGAGATCGCGTGGTACAGCGGGAACGCGAAGGACACGACGCACCGTGTGGGCGGGAAGGCGGCGAACGCCTGGGGCCTGCACGACATGCTGGGCAACGCGGCGGAGTGGTGCGACGGCGCGGACGGGAAGCCGGTGACGCGCGGCGGGTCGTATCGGGACGGGAAGGCCGTGGTCGCGTTCGGGGCGCGCGTGCCGCAAGATTCGTCGTGGAACATGAGCGATCCGCAGGTGCCCAAGAGCGGGTGGTGGCTGGCGGATTGCAGCTTTGTCGGGTTCCGGGTCGTGTGTGAAGGTCCGCCGCCGGCGCGGGAAGGGAAGTAAGGAATGAGCAACGAGAAGAACGGCCTGACACGCCGGGGATTCGTTCAGGCGACGGCCGCGGGCGTCGCGGGGACGTGGGCGGCGGCGGCGGTCGCGCGGTCGGCGAATGTCGCGGGGTCGGACGGGCTGAAGATCGGGTTGATCGGCTGCGGCGGTCGCGGCACGGGGGCGGCGGGCCAGGCGCTGACGGCGGACAAGGGGGCGGTGCTGACGGCGATGGGCGACGTGCTGCCCGACCGGCTGGAGAGCAGCCACAAGGCGCTGAGCGGCGAGTACGGCGACCGAGTGAGAGTGACGCCGGAGACGACGTTCGTCGGGTTTGACGCGTACCAACGGGTGATCGACAGCGGCGTGGACGTGGTGCTCTTGGCGACGACGCCGAACTTCCGGCCGATGCACCTGAAGGCGGCGGTGGCGGCGGGGAAGCACGTCTTCTGCGAGAAGCCGATGGCGGTGGATGCGCCGGGGCTGCGGTCGGTGATGGAGTCGGCGGCGGAGGCGCGGGCGAAGGGGCTGTCGCTGGTCTCCGGGTTCTGCTGGCGGTACAGCGACGCGGAGCGGGCGACGTTCGGGCGTGTGCTGGACGGCGCGATCGGGGATGTGGTCTCGGTGCACACGACGTACCACACGGGGACGCTCGGGGCTCGCCCGCGGAAGCCGGAGTGGAGCGACGTGGAGTTCCAGCTTCGCAACTGGTGGCACTTTGCCTGGCTGAGCGGGGACCACATCGTCGAGCAGGCGGTGCACAGCATCGACAAGCTCGCGTGGGTGATGGGCGGGAGGCTGCCGCTGCGGGCGACGTGCCTGGGCGGGCGGCAGGCGCGGAGCGGGCCGGAATCGGGGCACGCGTACGACCACTTCTTTGTGTGTTACGAGTACGAGAACGGCGTGCGGTCGTTCCACAGCTGCCGGCAGATCGACGGCTGCCCGAGCGACAACAGCGACTACATCACGGGGACGCGGGGCACGGCCGTCGTGAACGGGTGGACGCCGACGCACCGCATCCGGACGGCCTTCGGCGAGTGGAACTACGACGGGCCGCGCCGCAACATGTACCAGGTGGAGCACGACGAGCTGTTCGCGTCGATCCGTTCGGGAAGACCGCTGAACGACGGCGAGTGGATGTGCAACAGCACGATGATGGCGATCATGGGGCGGATGGCGGCGTACACGGGGCAGACGATCACGTGGGATCAGGCGATGAACTCGCAGGAGGACCTGAGCCCGCCGGTGTACGGCTGGACGGACCTGCCGGTCCCACCGGTCGCCATCCCGGGCAAGACCAAGTTCTTCTGATCGGGGCCGGGGCCGCCGGCGGGCCCATTACTGGGAGATGAACCATGGCGACGCGGCGCGAGTTCATG
Organism: uncultured Phycisphaeraceae bacterium; assembly: GCA_964567955.1. GTDB lineage: Bacteria > Planctomycetota > Phycisphaerae > Phycisphaerales > UBA1924 > CAZMPE01. The sequence continues at coordinate 6,795 of CAZMPE010000075.1, forward strand.
AAGACATCGGCGGTGCTGGCGGCGGCGGCGGCGGTGCCCGACCTGGTCGCACGCGGGGCGTACGCGGGAGGGACCGATGTGCTACGCGTGGGGCTGATCGGGTGCGGCGGTCGCGGGACGGGCGCGGCGGTCAATGCGCTCGAGGCGGGCGCGGCGGTCAATGCGCTCGAGGCGGGCGCGGGGGTCGAGGTGGTCGCGCTGGCGGATGTCTTCCAGGATCGGCTCGACGGGTGCCTGCAGCACCTGACCAGCGCCAACAGCAACCCGCACCCGGAGCGGGTGAAGGTGAGCGCGGACCGGAAGTTCGTCGGCTTTGACGCGTACAAGCAGCTGCTGGCGACGGATGTGAACCTGGTCATTCTCGCGACGCCGCCGGGCTTCCGGCCGGCGCACCTGGCCGCGGCGGTGGCGGCGGGCAAGCACGTCTTCATGGAGAAGCCGGTGGCGGTGGACGGGCCCGGCGTTCGGGCGGTGCTGGCGGCGGGCGCGCTGGCGGACTCGAAGCGGCTGTGCATCGTGGCGGGGACGCAGCGCCGGCATGAGCCGTGCTATCTCGAGGCCATGAAGCGGGTGCGTGATGGAGGGATCGGGCGGATCGTCTCGGCGCGCTGCTACTGGAACCAGGGCGGGCTGTGGATGAACGAGCGGCAGTCGTCGTGGACGGACATGGAGTGGCAGCTGCGGAACTGGCTGTACTTTGCGTGGCTGTCGGGCGACCACATCGTCGAGCAGCACGTGCACAACCTGGACGCGGTGAACTGGGCGCTGGATGCGCACCCGGTGCGGGCGATGGGGATGGGCGGGCGGCAGGTGCGGACGAGCCCGGCGTACGGGCACATCTTCGATCACTTTGCGATCGAGTACGAGTACCCGGGCGGGGTGACGGTGTCGAGCATGTGCCGGCAGATCGGCGGGTGCGACGGGCGCGTCGAGGAAGTGATCGAGGGAACGGACGGGGTGTGCCAGACGACGTCGGGGCGGACCCGCATCCGCGGTCGGAACGAGTGGGCCTTCAAGGGCGAGAACGGGAATCCGTACGTGCATGAGCACACCGACCTGCAGAAGGCGATCGCGACGGGGACGCGGCTCAATGAGGCCAAGCAGATCGCCGAGTCGACGCTGACGGCGATCATGGGGCGGATGACGGCGTACACGGGCAAGTCGCTGTCGTGGGAGCAGGCGCTCAACAGCACGCAGGACCTGCTGCCGGCGACCCTGGCGTTCGGTCCGCTGGCGACGCCGGAGGTCGCGGTGCCCGGGCAGACGGCCTTCGAATGAGCGGCGCCATCAAGGGACGATTGGAGGATTCGATGATGTTGATTCGCGCGCTGATCGGCGCCGTGTTCGTGTGCGCGCTGCTCGGGGGAGCGCGCGCGGACGGGCCAACGACGGACGGGGTCATCGTTCCGACCGAGGCCCTGATGATCCAGTCGGTTTCGCGTCCGGGGAGGAACCCGATCCCGATGGACGCCGTGCTGGCGCGGCTCGCGCGGGAGGGCTGGACGGCGCCCGCGGAGGGGGAGAGCGTCGCACTTCCCGACGGGACGGAGCAGGCGTGGAAGAGGGTGGCCTCGACGGGGGACGGGGCGTTCGGCGGCGGCGAGTGGCGGAACGGGTATGCGTACATCGAGGTGGAGTCGGAGACGGAGCGGATCGTGCGGCTCGAAGCGACGGGGCACGGGATGGTGTACGTCGACGGCGAGCCGCGGTGCGGCGACCCGTACTCGACGGGGTGGGTGCGGCTGCCGATCCGGCTGCGGCAGGGCAAGACGGGGCTGCTGTTCGCGGCGGGGCGGGGCGGCCTGCGCGTGAGGCTGACGCCGGCGCCGGGGCCCGCGTGGATCGACCTGGCCGATACGACGCTGCCGGATGTCGTGCGCGGCGGGCCGGGAGACCTGTTCGGCGGCGTGATCGTGGCGAACGGAACGGGCCGGTGGATGGACGGGCTGGTGATCGAGAGCGATGGGCCGGGCGGCGTCGTGCGGACGCCGGTGCCGCCGATCGTGCCGCTCGGGACGCGGAAAGTGCGGGTGGATTTCCGGGCCGACGCATCGACCGCGGAGGCGGCGGCGTCGTTCACGCTCCGGCTGTTGCGTGCCGATTCGTCCGCGATGCTGGATGAATCGATGGTGACGCTGCGGGTGCGGCACGGGAGGGACTCGCACAAGCGGACGTTTGTGAGCGGGATCGACGGGAGCGTGCAGTACTACGCGGTGCGGCCGGCGAGCGAGGCGGGCGACGGGAAGGCGCTGGTGCTGTCGCTGCACGGGGCGAGCGTGGAGGCGATGAGTCAGGCGGACGCGTACAGCGCGAAGACGTGGTGCCACATCGTGGCGCCGACGAACCGGCGGCCGTTCGGATTCGACTGGGAGGACTGGGGGCGGCTGGACGCGCTCGAGGTGCTGGAGATGGCGCAGCGCGACCTCGCGACGGAAGCGAGCCGGGTGTACCTGACCGGGCACTCGATGGGCG
>CAZMPE010000076.1:0-9221 GCA_964567955.1 uncultured Phycisphaeraceae bacterium
GGAGGCGGGCACGTGTTGGAGAAATCCAGGTGCCGCTTCATCGCCTCCTGCACGATCGCCGGCGACGGGCTCACGCCCCCGTTGTTCAGGTTCACCACGCTCCGGTCGAGCGTGAACGCCCGCCCGATCGGCGCCCAGTAGTCCTCGTCCCGAGCGATCTCCTCCGGCGTGCCGGGGTGCGAGGCCAGCTCGCTCAGCAGCCCGCCGAACGAACGGCCGCCGTCGAGCGTCAGGCGCGGGATGGCGAGGGCCGCCGCGGCGGGATACACGATCGAGCCGAGAAACGCGCGTCTGTTGTGCATGGCCGGTGCTCCGATGGTCCGGCCAGCCTACCCGCGCCCGCCCGGCGCCGCCGTTCCCCCTCCGTCCTGTACGATCTGGGCATGTCCGCCCGCCTCAGGAGCGCCGCCATGCCCACCCTGTTCGCCGCGTTGATCGTGCTCGCGTCCTGCGTCCTCCAGCCGGAGGCCGCCCGGCAGCCCGATCCGGCCCAGCCGCTGCTGACCGTCGCGGAGCGGAGCGGCTACAAGGCGACCAGCCGCTACGACGAGGTGCAGGCGTTCATCGCGGAACTCGCCGCGCGTTCACCGCGAGTGCATGTCAGCGACATCGGCAAGACGGTCGAGGGGCGGACGATCCCCCTCGTCATCCTGGCCGACCCGCCGATCATCACCGCCGACGAGGCGAAGCAGTCGGGCAAGCTCATCGTCCTCATGTACGGCAACATCCACGCCGGCGAGGTGGACGGCAAGGAGGCCCTCTGCGCCCTCATGCGCGACATCGCGATCCCGCCCGATGGGTCAGACAGCGCCAAGCTGCTGACCAACCTCGTCCTCTGCTTCGTGCCGATCTACAACGCCGACGGCAACGACAAGTTCAGCACGACCTCGCGACCCGGCCAGGCCGGACCCGAGCAGGGCCAGGGCCAGCGCGAGAACGCCGCGGGCCTCGATCTGAACCGCGATTTCGTCAAGCTCGAAACCCCCGAGACCCGCGCCCTCGTCCGCTTCATGAACACGTGGGACCCCGCCGTCGTCGTCGACGCCCACACGACCAACGGCTCGTACCACCGCTACCCCATGACCTACTCCGGGCCGAAGAACCCGGCGGGCGACGCGAACGTCATCGCCTTCGCCCGCGACCGTCTCTTCCCCGAGGTCGCCAGGGCCGTGGACGAGAAGGCCGGCCTCAAGACCTGGTACTACGGCAACTTCAACGCCGACAAGACCCGCTGGGAGGACTACCCCGACCAGCCCCGCTACGGCACCAACTACGTTGGCCTGCGCAACCGCCTCGCCATCCTCACCGAGTCCTATTCCTACGCGACCTACGAGGAGCGGGTCCGCGCCCAGTACGACTTCATCGGCGCCTGCCTCGACTTCGCCGCCGCCAACAAGGACGAGATCGGCAAGCTCATCAAAGCCGCCGACGCCGCGGCGGCCAAAGACCCCAAGAAAGACGAGACCGTCGCGATCCGTTCCCGCGTGACGCCGTTCGACAAGAAAGTCACGCTCCTGGGCTGGGTCGAGAAGCAGGAGGGCGGACGCACCGTCCCGACCGATGAGACCCGCGACTACGAAGTCGAGCACTACGCCAACTTCGTCGCCGAGCGGACCGTCCCGCGTGCCGCGGCGTACGTGATCCCCGGCGGCGAGCGCACCGCGCCCGTGATCCACGCCCTGCAGCGCCACGGCATCGCGGTCGACGAGCTGCGCGAGGCGATCGAAGTCGACGCCGAGGCGTACACGATCGACACGGTGACCAGGGCGGTCCGGCCGTTTCAGGGCCACGACCTTCTGACGGTCGACGCGATCCTCCGCACCGAGACCCGGATGCTCGAGCCCGGCGCGTACATCGTGCGGACCGCCCAGCCGCTGGGCGCGCTGGCGACCGTCCTGCTCGAACCGGCTGCGGGCGACGGGCTGACGACCTGGAACTTCTTTGACGCCGATCTCTCGCCGGGGTCGGACTTCCCGGTGCTGCGCCTGCCGAGGCCGACGCCGTTGCTCACGCTGCCCGCGCCGCCGCTGCCCGAGGACCGCGTCCCGCCCCGGCCGATCACCTTCGACCTGGTCTTCGAGTCGCGCCGCCCGCCCAGCTTCAACGGCTCGCCGACCTCGATCCGCGAATGGGTCGACGCCGATCACTTCGTGCAGAACAAGGACGGCAGGAACTACAAGATCCACGCCCGTACCGGACGCGCCGAGCCGCTCGAGTCGCTCGACACCCGCCCGATCGCCGAGGCGCTGGCCAAGCTGCCGACGATCGATGCGCGGACGGCCCGGACCATCGCCGGCCGGCAGTCCTCGCGCTCGAACGCCGAGACGCCGGGCTTCTTCTTCGACCACGAGAACGACCTGTACTACTGCGGCTACGACGGAACCGGCGCTGCACGCCTCACCAGCACCCCGCAACCCGAGGAACTCGCCTCGATGAGCCCCGACGGCGCCTTCGTCGCCTACATCCGCGACAACGACCTGTGGGTCGTGGATGTCGCGACGCAGACGGAGCGGGCCCTGACCACCGGCGGCTCCGATCTGATCCGAAACGGCAAGGCGGATTGGGTCTACTTCGAAGAGATCTTCGGCCGCAGCTGGCGCGTCTACTGGTGGAGCCCCGACTCGCAGCGGATCGCCTTCATGCGCGTCGACAGCACGCCTGTTCCCTCCTTCGCCATCGTGAACAACTCGCCCTCGACCCAGGTCGTCGAGCGCGCCCCCTACCCGCGCCCGGGCGAGCCGAACCCGCGCGCCGCGCTCTTCGTCGTCGGCGTCGCCGGCGGCGAGCCGCGCCAGGCCGACCTGAGCGCGTACGACGCCGAGTCGTTCCTCATCACCCGCGTCGGCTGGTGGCCCGACAGCGCGCGGTTCTATGCGTTCGTCCAGAACCGCACACAGACCTGGGCCGACATGCTCGCGTTCAACGCGGACGGGGCCGGTCCGACGAAGCTCTTCCGCGAGACGACCGGGGCGTGGGTGGACCCGCCGGGCGCTCCGAACTTTTTCAAGGACGGCTCGTTTCTCTTCCAGAGCGAACGCTCCGGTTACAAGCACTACTACCGCTATTCGCGCGATGGGGCGCTGCTCGGCCCGCTGACCACGGGCGATTGGGAGGCCCGCTCAATCGCCTCGTTCCTCGAAGAGAGCGACACCGCCTTCATCAACGGCACGCGCGACAACCCGATCGGCTCGAACCTCTACCGCGTCGCGCTCGCGCCTCCCGAGGGCGGCGGCCCTGTCACCCGCCTCACCCTCGGGCCCGGCTCGCATTCCGTCAACGTCAACCCGGACGGCACCATGTTCGTCGACTCCTGGTCCACCAGCCAGAGCCCGACGAAGGTCGGCCTGTTCAGCGCAACGGACGGCTCGCTCATCCGCACGCTCGACACCAACCCCGTCCGCGCGCTCGATGAGTACGAGTTCCCGAGGTACGAGCTGGTCAGCATCCCGATGTCCGACGGGTTCGTCATCGAAGGGTCCATTCTCCTGCCGCCCGGCTTCGACGAATCCCGGAAGTACCCGGTCTGGTTCATGACGTACGCCGGGCCGCAGTCCCCGACCGTGGGCGACAACTGGGGCGGCGGGCGCGCGTGGGATCGGGCGCTGGCCGGCGAGGGGATCATCGTCTTCCGCGCCGATCCGCGCAGCGCGAGCGGCAAGGGCGCGGTCTCCGCGTGGACCGCGTACAAGCAGCTCGGCGTCTCGGAGATGAAGGACATCGACGAGGCGATCCGCTGGCTGTGCAGGCGGCCCTACGTCGACGCCGACCGGATCGGCATGAGCGGGCACAGCTACGGCGGATTCATGACCAGCTACGCGATGACGCACAGCACGCTCTTCGCCGCCGGCATCGCCGGCGCACCGGTCACGGATTGGCGCGACTACGACACGATCTACACCGAGCGCTTCATGCTGACGCCGCAGGAGAACCCGGAGGGCTACGAGGCGACGAGCGTGGTCAAGGCCGCGAAGAATCTCCACGGCCGTCTGCTGCTTGTGCACGGGATGATGGACGACAACGTCCACCTGTCCAACAACACGAAGCTGATCCGGGCATTGCAGAACGCGAACAAACCGTTCGAAATGATGCTCTATCCCGATGCACGCCATGGAATCGGCGGCCGCCATTACCAGCAGCTCCAGCTCGATTTCATCCGGCGCACCATCGGCGGCGCGGCGCCGACTCCGGTGGAACCCCCCACGGAACCGCCGCCGCCCGCTCCCGCCCCGGGGGGCTGACTCCTACAATCCGCCCGAGCCCACGATGCTGCGAAAAGTACTCCACAGCAAGCTGCACATGGCCCGCGTCACCGCCGCCCTCCCCGAGTACGTCGGGTCGATCACCGTCGACGCCGACTTTCTCGAGGCCAGCGGGATGCGCCCCAACGACGCCGTCGAGATCGCCAACTGCCGAAACGGCGAGCGGTTCGAGACCTACATCATCTACGGCGAGCCGGGCTCGAAAAAGATCGAGATCAACGGGGCCGCGGCCCACCTCGTCGAGGTCGGCGACCGCCTGATCGTGATGCACTACGCGCTCATGACGGACGACGAGTACCGCGTGCACCGACCGCGCGTGCTCATCATGGGCGACGGCAACAAGGTCGAGCGGTCGATCCGCTACGACCTCCAGGGCCGTCACATCCCGACGGCGGAATGACCGGATAACCGCCTCGCGCGGACCGCTCCCGCGCCCCGCGGCCGGCGCGACGGTCGCAAAATCGGACAGAAGCGACCCCGACCGCCCGCGCGGCGACGGGAAGAGACCTCGGCGCCGGCGAACAGGCCCTTCCCTGCACCCTCGCCCGCCCAGCCCGTACAACCCCTACAGACCAACCGGCGCCGCGCGCCGGAACGGGACGCGATCGCCCCGTTATCTGCATCGCCCGCCGCGCGGCGCCCGCCATGGGGGAATCACCCGAAGATTGGGGACCCGGGGGCGTTCAGCCCCGTTCGAATCGCGTCGAAATCTATCGGGGTTTCCCGGCGCGGGCGGGCGGATTCCGCCGAGTCGCGCCGGGCACTCCGTCGGCGGACCGTCCCCATCCGGACGGCCCCCGGCTTGCCTCGTGGACACCGGAGCCACGCGGCATCCGGCACGGGCTCTTGGCGGCGGATCGGTCAACAGGCAGAGGGGCGCGATGAACGGACGGGGCGCGATGCACAAACGGAGGAAGGAGGGATGAGCACGCGCATCGTGATCGCCGATCCCTCCAAGCTCCTGCGCGGGGCCATCGGCACGGCCCTCGCCGCGGAAGGCATCGAGTCCGTCATCGTCAATAACACCGATCAGCTGCTCATCGCGATCGGCAGCAAGCCGACGAGCTGCGTCCTCCTGGACGCCGATCTCTGCCCCGGCGGCTGGTTCGCTTGTCTGAAGCGCATCCGCGGGATCAACTTCACCGTCCGCGTCCCGATCATCCTCGTCGCCGGTTCGCCGACGCGCGCCCTCGTGATCGAGGCGGCGCGGGCGGGCGTGGCGGACGTCATCATCCGATCGCGCGAGATGGCCGCGGTCGTCGTCGCCCGGCTGCGCCGGCTGGGGATCGCCCCCGACCGCGACGACGATCACGCGCACCCGAACGATCCGTCCCCCCGGGCCGCGCACCCCCGGCCCATGGCCGAACCCCCTCCCGCGCCGGAGCCGTTTCCGGCCGAAGCGCCCGAGGTGATCCCCGCCGCGGCGCCCGCGCGCCCGCACGGCCTGACGATCGATCAGAGCGTTGCCGCCGCGGAGGCCGAGTTGAAAGCGACAGCGCCCCTCATCGGCCGGACGCAGCTGCTCGAGCTGGTGGACGCGCAGGGCACGCTGCGGGCGCTCTCCCCGATCGCGCGCCAGGTGCTGCTCCTCTCGAGCAGCCCGGGCGGTTCGCTCGACGAGATGGCCAAGGTCGTCAAGCAGGACGCCGCGATTTCCGTGAAGATCCTGCGCGTGGCCAACTCGTCGGCGTACGCGGGCGGCACGCGGATCGACTCGGTGCACCGCGCGGTGAGCCGGCTCGGGATGGCGCACATCCGTGACATCGTCCTGAACATGGAGATCATGGACGGGTTCAACGGCGAGTGGTGCGAGAAGATCCGCAGCGACTGGTTCTGGGAGCATTCGATCGCGGTCGGGCTCATCTCCTCGCGGCTGGCGCGCAAGGCCAACCTGGGCGCCGATATCACCGACGCCATGTTCACCGCCGGGCTGCTGCACGACATCGGGCGCATGCTGCTGGCCGTGGTTCTCCCGCAGCATTACCCCACCGTGCTCCGGACGGCCGATTCGCTCGGGCTTCCGCTCGAGGTGGTCGAGTCGCGGCTGCTCATGGTCGATCACGCCGAACTCTCCAACCGAGTGCTCCGCTCGTGGCGCTTCCCGCCCGAGCTGATCAACCCCATCGCGTTCCACCACCTGACGCTCGACGAGGTGCAGCGCGCCGTTCCGCGGATGGTCCACTCGATCGGCCTGCTCACCGTCTCCGACTACCTCGCCCACGCGCTGCTCATCGGGAACAGCGGCAACGACGTGATCTATCCGACGCGGGCGCACCTGCGCGGCCTGGCGATCGACCCGGCCTTCCTGCAGGAGCTGTGCAACACGATCCCGCAGGAGACGAGCGAGATGAAGATGGTGCTCGCCGCGGCGAACAGCACCGGCGACATCGACGCGTTCGACGCGCGGGTGCGCGAGCAACTGCACCCGGTGGGCCCGGTCCTGAGCATCAGCGGCGACCCGGGGTACGACCCGTTTGACTACCTGGCCGCGCGGCTCAACGAGGGGCGCGGCGAGCGGCCGAAGACGGCGATCATCTATGTGCAGAGCCCCGGCGAGGCGGAGCTGGCCGCGGGCCGGCTGTGCGAGCGCGAGGCGGCGCTGTCGCTCAAGCGGCTCCCGACCGTCGTGATCTCACCCACCGGCGAGTTGACGCTGCCGGGCGACGTGGCGTCGGGTCGTTCGATCAAGCTGCTGCCGTGCCCGACGCCGATCAACAAGCTGATCACGGCGATGCTGACGCCGATCCCGCAGCCGAAGATCAACACGGCGGCGTAGGCGGGTCAGTCCCTCGACATGTTCAGGATGGAGTGGCGGATCCCCCAGAGGGAGATCTTGGCGCCGTCGTCGAAGTCGCGCATGGGCTGCGGATCGATGCCGAGCGCGTTGTGGCAGAGGCCGAGGTGGTTGTTGTGGACCGCGCCGTACTCGCCGGCGTCCCAGCGGAAGGCGTAGATCGCGCCCTGCGGGCCGTCGGCGAAGCCGACACCGACGCGGGTGAGCGTCCAGATGTCGTAGAGCATCGCGGTGTGCCAGCCCTCGTCGAGGGCGGCGTTGGCGACGCGGCGGGTGCGCCAGGCGGTCATGAGGCCGTCGGGGCGGGGCCAGCCGGTGTGGAAGATGTAGAGCGCGCCGTCGGAGGCGAACCTGATGACCGGGCGCGTGGTGCAGTTGTTGCCCGAGGTCTCGCCGCGGGTCCAGCGGGTCTCCTGCTCGATGAGCCGGTCGCCGGCGACGGCGAGCCAGGTCACCCGCATACACATTTGCGTGCCACGCGAGTTGGGCATCGAAGTGACGAGGAGGACGCGGCCGTCGGCGGGGTCCTGGGTGAGGGCGACGGGGACCTGGGATCGGACCTCGAGGGGGCGGGCCGGGGAGAGGACGGGCTTCTCCGCCCAATCGAGCCAGAAAGAGGCCAGACGGTCGTCGCTCTGGCGCGAGACGAGGAGGATGCGGTCGCCGACCATCCCGCCGCTGAGCTCGGCCCGCGGCAGATCGGCGAGGAAGACGGGCTCCTCGGTCGTCGCGGCGCTGAAGCGGGAGACGTACCAGCCCGGGGGCTGGCGGAAGAAGACGTAGCCGAACTCGGGGCCTGCGACGAAGACGGGGTCCTCGCGCGAGGCGGCGTTGGGGAGCGGGCGCTTGTCGCCCCACTTCTCCTCGCCGAGGTAGTCGCGGATGTAGATCGATGTCTGCGGTTGATCAATGGCGACGAGACGGCAGACGCCGCCGACATAGCCGAGCGCGGGTGCCGCGCCGATCAAGTCGGTGTAGCGCCGGATGCCGCAGTTGGTCGAGCCGCCGTAGTTGACATCCGCGGTGACGGGGCCTTCGTCAAAGACGCCGTTGTGGTTCCAGTCGATGAGCGTGCCGCCCGCGCCGTCGTCGGCGATGGTGAAGCGGAACGGACCGGCCGCGAGGTAGCGGAGTTCATCGACGGGGAAGGGGAGGCGCTCGATGAGCTCACGCTCGTTGAGCTCGACGCCCTTGAACCGACCGTCGGAGAAGCGGATCGCGTTGGCGTCGCCGTTGAGCGAGTAGCCGAAGGCGTAGTTCATGAGCGACGGGTACAAGGGGCACCAGGCGGGGGCGGAGTCACCCTCGTGCGAGAGCGAGAGCTGGTGGCCGAGCTCGTGCGCGAACGCCGCCCAGTTGCAGCCCGAGCCGCCCATATCGCCGGTCTGCTGGGCCTGGCCGCCGCCGCCGGGGGTGACCTGCATCCAGTGCATGACGCCGCGGTCGGTCTGGGGGAACCGGCGGGTGCCGACGGCGTGCCAGCTTCCGCCGTGCTGTTCGTCCTTGGGGACCGGATCATCGAAGCGGTAGTGCAGGGTGATGCCTGTGGAACCGTCGGGGTTGGACGACTTGATCTCGGCGTAGAGACGCTTGGCTTTCTCCACCTCGGCGCGGGATTGGTCGAGCGTGATCTGCTCATAGGTCGCGATGGCGACGATGACGTGCTGGCGCATCGGGTTGAGGGCGGTCTCGGGGATTTTGACGGCGCGCGGGAGGCCGTCGACCTCCCAGCCGTCGAGGAGGCCGTCGCCGTCGGTGTCGCGGTTGAATGGATCGGTGCCGAGTGCCGCCTCACGCTCGTCGGTGAGGCCGTCGGCGTCGCTGTCCGGTCCGTTGTCGTTGGAGACGACGTGGTAACGGACGACGCGGTGCGCGTGCGGGCGGGTGCAGTCGAAGATCTCGAATCGGTTGAGCGTGCCCGCGCCGGTGACGGAACCCCCAAAGGCCCCGAGCGACGGCGCGCCGGGCTCGTAGGGCGGCGGGTCGACGGGCTGGGGGGCGGCCGCGGAGGGCGGGGCGGGCGCGAATCCGTCCGGGCCGAGGAGAAGGGCGCGATCGTCCGAAGTGCGGACGGTCAAGCGTGCACGTGAGTCGGCGCCTGCGATCTTCGTGCCCTCGCCGGCGTCGATGCGGCGCGACTGAGTCAGCTTGCCGTCGGCGTAGTTGAA